>NZ_JAAHIG010000094.1:0-27219 GCF_010692305.1 Moorena sp. SIO4G3
ATCCAAAAGACAGTTAAGACTTATGAGGTGTTATTCCTCGCAGTCTCCTAGCTCATACTCTCCCCGTTTCGGGGAGTTCCTAGCTAGAACGAGCCGCACAGAGCTAGGACATTATCACCCAATTTAGATTCAGTTAGGAATGAAGTTATGACGTTAACTAAGAGTTTATTGAAACAGCCCCTATTTAAGAATCAAGTATGTTTAAAATTCAGTGACACTAGGGTAGAAATTCGTTATCAAAACCAAGGCTGTTCAATTACAGTAGAACCTGAAAAAAAAGAGGAGACTTATAAACTGTTCCAGTTGTTGCAGTTTGGGGGAATGTCACCAGAGGAATTGGGTCAGGAGTGTCCAGGAATTCAAGAACAGATTCCTGACTTGCTAATAGAATTAGACCGCCGTGGTATGCTAATAGAGCGGGAAGAATCAGTGACATCTGGTGGTGTTACTGGACATCAATTCTATCGGGAGTTATACCGATTCCTAAACCGTCTGAAAATGCGTTTTCCTGAGTCTCCCTACACCGTAAAGATGGTAGATGGGACGATTACTAGAGAGCAGTTGATTGGTTATAGTTTAGAATCCTATCACGTTACTCATCTTTGTCCGAGTTTGCTGGCTCCGTCTTTAGCCAATTATGAATCACCTAAGATTCGCCAACTCCTCCGGGATTTCTTTGGGTCTGAGTTGCACCATGACCGTCTGATGGAGAAATCCTTGAAGAGTGTGGGAATTTCTGGTCAGCAACTGCAACGGATGCTGCCATTACCTATGACGTTTGCGGTCTGTTCAAGTCTGGCAGTTTTTGCGAAGCAGCATCCCCTCAGCTTCAAGGCAGCATTATTAATGTTTGAAGAACACAGCGAGGAGTTCCACCAGTTATTCAAACAGCGGTGTCAAGATTTAGATTTGCCTTCGGACTTTTATCAACCAATATTGCTCCATGCCAAAATTAATGACGATGGAGCCCATGAGGATATTACCGAGGTTTTGTTAGAAGACGTAGCTTATGTTTCACCAGAAGACCAATTAGTGGTGAAGAAGAACATGACTGCCCTGATGGAATCTATGGTGTTACGGACTCACGAGATGTTGGATTATTATGGCAATCCACAGAACAGACTTCCTCGCTGTTTTGATAGCATAGGGGGCTAAGCATTAAGCCAACAGCTCTCAGCGGTCAGCCGTCAGCTCTCAGCGGTTAGCCCTCAGCCGTCAGCTCTCAGCCCTCAGCCTTTAGGGCGTGTTTTCAAAGTTTTCCGCAAGATTATGATCCCCCCCAGCCCCCCTTAAAAAAGGGGGAGCCATACTCAAAGTCCCCCTTTTTTAAGGGGGATAATGGGGGATCTCCGAGGCAAGAAGACACGCCCTAGCCTTTAGCTGATACGCGACACGCTGATACGCGACACGCTGATTGCTGATTGCTGATTGCTGATAGCTTGTTTTCTTAGTACTCAAAGGGTCCTAACGGCTCATCTTCTTCTTCAGACAGGTCGATGGGTTTGTAATCCACATAATCGCTTTGGTCTGAGTAGTTAGAGGATGTTTCCTCCCTTGGGGTGGTACGACGCTTTCTTTCCCTTGAGGCTATCTGTGAATCATAGTTTTCTGAGTCATAGTTTTCTATAGATTCACGACGAGAACGGCTAGGGCGAACGGGTCTGTCTTCTCTATCCCTGTCTAGATCTCTGTCTATATCTCTGTCTAGATCCCGATCTAACTTAGCCTCCCAAGTGTCTACGGATCGTTCTACAGGTCGTTCCACAGATTGTTCCGAAGGACGAGAACGTCTACTACGAGATGGTTTTTCTTCCCAATCACTATCTAACTGAGCCTGCCAGGTCTCTCTAGGTCGTTCTGAAAACTGACCATTAGAACGAGGGCGGCGTTTACGCGATCGCTCTTCTAGCCTCGATTCCTCTAAACTCCCTCGACTCCTTGAACGGCGGGTTTCTACTTCATAACGCTCTGTGCGCCTTTCCCTGGAATCTGCTGTGGGCCGCAAGCGAGGGTTGGAGTATCGCTCTTCTACGGGCTCTAGTTCATCGTATTCATCATAAACATTAGCCTCTTGTGGTTCTTCCCGGTAATAGTTACGGCTAACTGGTCGCTGACGGTCTTCAAACCCAGCATCTTCCCGGGCTTTTTTAGTGGCAACGCCCCGTAACCGAAGACTTTCCACACCAAAAAATATTGCTGTACCGCTCAACAACAGCTGACTCAACTGCAAAATTGGATCGAGTCGCCATCCCTGAGTCACCAGAATAAAGCCACAAACTACCCCGACCACAGTGAAAAAGATATCATGGTCTCTGGCTAGTTCTGGACGGACCGAGCGCAGGAAATAGAGTCCTGCTCCGGCAAGCATCAAGAATATGCCCAAAAGGCTAGCTGAATTAAACCCAAAATTTACCATTGCTACTCTCCTATGGCCAGTCTTATGGTAGCGAGTTCTTGGTCTTACACTCTACTGTAACTGGAGAACAACCATTTTACTCCTGGATCAGGAAAGTTTAGGAGTATTATTTCCAGGCAAAACCTGGCAGATTCTTGCAGAACCTGTAGGTATATCCATCTTTTCTATGTACCGCTGATATGTCTTGAGGTTTACAACTCTTGTAACCCTTCTCCCCTAGAGGAGTAAATCCAAAACTTCCCCTACTTCTGGGGGTTACTTTACCTATCCCCAATTTCTGATGCTTAGCAATGTCCCCAGTAATCCAACCCTTAATTGGCCTAAGTGGGTTGTGCCTGATCGGATAGCCATATTTGTTGAGTGCAGCTTTTTGTCTACCACCGTGTCCTTTGCAGGTAACCAATAGTGGCTGAGATGTCCTCAATGTCAGAGTTTTGATGTTTCCAACACAAGCAGCATCAATCCAATGTTGCTTAGGTAATCTCAGCCTCGTCCGGTTGTATTTTGTCTGAGCACCTGTACCAGTAGCTACAGGTTTTATAGCTTTAAGAGCCTTGAGTATCTTGTTCCGAGTTGTATTCATTGCCGCTGCATCTGTTAATGGCTGTTTGGCAATGGCTAGGATCGCCCCGCTTCAAGTCTGGTTTCAAAGTTAGGAATTCCTCTATAGGTTTATTTCCTTTTTTCTGATTGCATTTCTCGCAAGCCAGACAAAGATTACTAACTCTATCGCTTCCACCCTTGGATTTTGGATGAATATGCTCAATCTGTAGGGGGGTATTTTGCTTGCCACAATAAGCACATTCCCTTCCCCACTTCTCAAGCAAATACTCCCTCACTTCGTACCCTGCTAAATTTCCTTGTTGGTACTCGACGCCACTAACTTCGGGATTCTGCATTTTTTGGGTGTCAAACTTAACTCTTTCAATCCAAATCTCATCAACTGGACAAAACTTTATCAGCCTTTTGACCCAGGTTTCAGTAGTCAAGACCCTATGCTCTAAACTAGGAGCGATCCAACCCTCCGGACGCCTGTGATTGAGGAATCTTGGCTTTCTGTAACGAGTATTGCGGTTACGTCTCCCACGCCTAACGGCACTTCTAGATTCTAGTTTTTTCTTAATGAGTGATCCTCTATGTTCTAACTCCATCGCCCAAATAACTTGGCCGTTTTGGACTAGAGCAAACCCAGTCGTCTTACTCCCGGGATCTATCTTGATTTGACAAAGTGAGATAGTCGGAGCTGAGATCGCAGTCTTCAGGATGATCGTAAATGGATACATCCTGAAAACCGCAGCTTTCCCTTTGTCCAACAATCGGTTTGAAGTTACCGTAAGGACAGTGGAGCCTTTATGGTTAGTCGGCTATGCATAAAAGGGTTAAAACTTTTTGATTAAGGCTCCACTGTCCTAAGGTTTCATCTCTGGGCTTTCTTTGGAGAAATCGGGTTTAATGGTTGTTTGTTTGTGTCTATGACGAATACAGAATTTTGCATTTTTAGTGCAGCTCAAATCGGTAACGTGTTCCGAGTGCTTCGCACACGCTTGCGCGAACGACAATGTTGGAGCGGCTTGTTAGGCTAACTACACATTTTGCCTTTTCTTAATAGTTAGCGACAGAGCCAGGAGCTGGAGTTCACTCCTGGGTGTCATGACCAAACCAACGTAGGAAATTAATCCTTAGTCTGCATCTTCACTAGGTAATCCCGGAACTTGCCGGGAATTACCAGGCTTTAACGAAGAGGAGAGATTCTGAATACAAAAATTGAGCGGGTTGTGAACCCACTCAATTTCCCGAAGCTTGAAGCTCCGCCTTACTTCCTTGAAGGCATAGATAGTAGGGATTTTGTTATGATCTTTTGATCTTATCGCTCTGGCTAAAGATGATTAGTGCCACAGTGGCAGGAATAACCACAATGGCAGTACCCCAAAGTAAACTCCACAAAAAGTTGGCTAATGAAGGTGTCATAAAAACTCCTAGTTAATTTGTAAACTTTGTTTGTGATGCTCCTACACTTCCCAATCGGGTAAGTGCTAGATTTGATTGCTCTCCCCCATGGCACTGCCGCTCCCCTATCGGATCAGAGGTGAGGCTTGGTGAGGGATGAACCAAGAACATGATACTATTATTGAGAAACTTTACATTAAATTAACTACAATCACAACGACACCCGTAAGCCACCTACCCACCTAAGGCGGCAGGTAAGCATTGAGCTATCAGCTATCAGTTATCAGCGATTAGCGCTACGGGAACAGCTAAAGGCTGACCACTGACGGCTGACCGCTGACCGCTGACGGTGGCACCGGAATACATTTGTGATCATTAGATTGAATAACCCATGACTGCTGCTACGATTGCTATCTGGATTCTTGGTCCGTTACTCGGACTAATGATCTTCTTGTTTATCTTTCGCATTGTTCTGACCTGGTATCCTCAGGTAGACCTGAATCGCTTGCCTTTTAATCTAGTAGCTTGGCCAACGGAACCCTTTTTAGTGCCAATGCGCAAAATTGTGCCTCCCATTGGTGGAGTTGATATTAGCCCAATTATTTGGGTAGGGATTTTCAGCCTGCTGCGGGAAATTCTTTTAGGTCAGCAGGGAATCCTCAGGATGATGATCTAGAAGGTTGAAGGTTACAGGTTGTAGGTTGTAGGTTGTAGGTTGAAGGTTTTAGGTTGAAGGTTTTAGGTTGAAGGTTGAAAGTTAAAAGTTGGAGGCTTGTGACAGTCATGGGTAACCATTCACTTAGCCCCAATGGTTTTAGGTTTTGCAGCGAGAAGCCCCACGCCTGAAAGTGAAACCTCAGCGTGGGATGGGGCGTATAAACGGTGGAAGTACAACAAGACGCGATCGCGTAGCCCTTAAGCTGACCGCTGATGGCTGATAGCTGAATACTTACCTACTTCTGCCCTCTGCCTTCAGCATAGCCGCCGTTCAGGTCATCATCTCCTTCTCGACAAAATTGGTATAGACCTGACCCTCAAGAAAGGCTGGTGTCTCTAGGATTTTTTGATGGAAAGTCAGGGTGGTGGTCACTCCGGTAATGGCACACTCCCTTAAGGCTCGTTTCATGCGCTGAATGGCTGCATCACGGGTGGGACCCCAAACGATTAATTTCCCAATCAGAGAGTCGTAGTAGGGGGGAATTTCGTAATCGGGGTAAACATGGGAATCCATGCGCACCCCTGGTCCTCCTGGTGGTAGGTAAGCACTAATTCGTCCTGGTTGGGGACGGAAAGCGTGGTCTGGGTCTTCGGCATTAATCCGACATTCGATGGCGTGACCTTTGAGAGTAATTTGGTCTTGGGTAAGGCTTAGTTTCTCCCCTTGAGCAATTTTAATTTGTTCGGCGATCAAGTCTAGACCGGTGATCATCTCGGTGACTGGGTGTTCTACCTGAATTCGGGTGTTCATTTCCATAAAGTAGAACTCACCAGAGGCATCTAAGAGAAACTCTACTGTACCAACTCCGACATAATTGATGGACTTAGCGGCCATTACCGCAGCATTACCCATTTTTGCCCGCAATTCTGGGTCAAGCACTGGGCTAGGGGCTTCTTCCAGTAGCTTTTGGTGACGCCGTTGGATAGAGCAGTCTCGCTCACCCAAGTGGATTGCGTTACCATGACTATCAGCTAAAATTTGAATCTCGATATGGCGAGGGCGTTGAATAAATTTTTCAATATATACCCCGCCATTACCAAAGGCAGCTTGGGCTTCCCCTTGAGCGGCTTGGAAGAGTTTAATCAATTGGCTGTCATCCTGTACCAGGCGCATACCCCTTCCTCCACCACCAGCCGTGGCTTTAATCATGACAGGATAGCCAATTTGACGTGCGATCGCATGAGCTTCTTCCTCAGAGCTGACTAATCCATCACTTCCGGGCACTGTGGGCACACCCGCTCGTTGCATGGTTTCTTTGGCTGTAGATTTATCCCCCATCGCCCGGATCGCTTCTGGAGTAGGACCGATGAAAGAAATCTGATGATCAGCACAAATTTCAGCAAAACGGGCATTTTCTGATAAGAAACCATAGCCTGGATGAATGGCAGTGGCGTTGCGAGTGAGGGCTGCAGCAATAATATTAGGTATATTTAAATAACTTTTGCTGCTGGGGGGATCCCCGATACAAACCGCTTCATCTGCCAGTTGGACATTAAGAGCATGTTGGTCAATGGTCGAGTGAACGGCAACGGTGGGAATCCCCATCTCCTCACAGGTTCGGATAATCCGTAAGGCAATTTCCCCACGATTGGCAATTAAGATCTTTGAAAATTTCATAGAGTAGCTTGGCTATATAGAGTTTTTAGTTGAGATTTAAAACTAGGATTGATGGGGAGGTGTGGGGAGGGTGGGAAGTGTGGGAAGTGTGGGAAGTATGGGAAGTGTGGGGAGCAACATAGTTTATAAACTATCAAGGGTTTTGTTTGGTGTTAATCCCTAATGCCTAGTGCTATCATGCCTAAATTGGGTTTACCCGTCAATTTAAGTTTGACAGCGATTTTGATATAAATTTTATGATCTAGGCTTTGCAGCTTCGTCCTGTTGTATGGTATCCTACTAAATGAGTTATTAGCGGATGTGGTGGAATGGTAGACACGCACGCTTGAGGGGCGTGTGGCGAAAGCCATGCGAGTTCGAGTCTCGCCATCCGCATTGATCAGCCTAAAGTTGTGAGCAACTTCGCAACAGAGAGCTTCGGCTCAGGGCAGAATAAAACATAGACGAAAACATTAGACTTCCCGGCAGTTGTCGGGAACAGGGAACAGGGAACAGTGGACAAGAATTGACGTAAAGCGATGCAGCACTATGGAACAAGGGCGCACCCTTGCCTCTTGCCTTTTGCCTTTTGCCTCTTGCCTCTTGCCTCTTGCCTATCGCCTATTGCCTCTTCGTCACATCAGGCTGCTGAAACCGATAGATATCGCGAATCACGTTGACCCAACCATCACAAAGAGAGGCTAATAAGCGATCGCCTTTTTCCTCAGTTGCTGCTGTAGCATCCCCGAGTACTCCACTCTGAGTCAACCCCTTGGTCAGCCAAGCAAAGGGCAATTTCCCTTCCATACTCAATAGACTATCCTCGGGCAATCCCTGGGGATATTCCTTTACTGCCCGATCCATTTTCACTTGACCGGGGAGTAGACAGAGCATGAGACTAGTTTCTAAATCCCCCCCATGAATCCCTAATTCTAATTCTTTCTGGGTGGCTAATTCCTTGGCCATGTTAGGCACGCCCCAGGTAAACAAGGGGAATACCATAAAATCTTCGTGCTTCTGGTGAATATCCCGTGCGGCAATTTCCATCACTTGGGGTTGTCCGCCATGGGAATTCATCAGTACTAACTTCCGAAACCCACACCGATAGATACTATCAGCCATTTCCATCAGCACTGCTAGCAAGGTTTGAGCACTAAGGGTAATGGTGCCAGGAAAATGCCAATGCTCATTGGATTTGCCGTAATAAAGGGGAGGTAAGGCATAAGCTGGGATTTCTGGGTCTAAGCAGCCTAAGGCTTTGCCCAAGACTCCCACCCCAATCGCCGCATCTACAATCAGCGGTAAATGGGGGCCATGCTGCTCAATGGAAGCGACCGGCTGAATAATCACAACATTTTCTTTGTCTGGCATCTGTTCGATATCAGTCCAGGTCAGATAAGGGAAAAATCGTTCTGGAGGAATGAAATTATGCATTGGATAAATGAGTTATCTAAAAACGAGTGAAGTTTGAAAACCCAGCCTATTCGCGAGCTGGGATGAAAAACTTTGAAAGCGCGGATTTATTCCCCGTCTATTTTTATCCCTGCTTTTTCCTGAATTAATATACTCAGAGCTGTTTAATAAAAAAAGGAGGTAAGATTGATGACCACCCTAGAGTTTAAAGCATAGGTGGCAAAAAATAAGTCCCAGAGAAGAAGGGTTTCCCACCCTTTAAGAAAAACTCCCGCTCCGTCAGATATAACAGCAGTGGGTGGAAGCTATCCAAGGATCGTGCATTGGATTCAGTTCACTGACAAAAAAGGAATCTCAAAGCTAAAGCTTAAAGGGACTTGGGATCTTTTCAATAGACTGGCGCGTTACGTAATCCGATCATCACGACCTTGTGGTCTATGTTCGGGAAGGGTTCCCGAAGGCTAGATTTAAGGGTCTTGAACTTAGTTAAGAATCATTAGTCTCGCGCTTATCTATCAGTGATGGTGGTTGGTATCAATTTAGGAAAGCGATGCAGCCCGGTGTTGGGGGAAACCCCCTCAGGTCGGTGCTGCATCGCTTCGTCCCTTGAATTTGAAAACACTTGAGCACCCATTGCGATAACTCCATGACTAATAGTCACCCACAGGATAATCATCAACAAGCTCATAACCAACAGCTATTGGAGCAGCTGGCTTGGGTAATTGAAATGGCAGCCACTGTCGAGGAATTTTCTTTATTCTTTGCCCATTGTAATTATACGCCGTGGCGAGACCACTTGATTCAACAGCTGGCAGAGGTTTGTTCGGTAGAGATTTTCCCGATTGGGCTAACTCCCGATATCACCGAGCTCTACAGGACTATATATACCTCGATTCAAACCCAACTGGGACAAAAACAGCCCCGAGGGATTATGGTTTATGGCTTTGAGGTGGTCACAGACCTTGAGCAACTGCTCAAATTAGCCAATGGAGTCCGGGAGGAGTTTCGCAAACAGTTCAATGTCCCCATCCTATTTTGGGTAGATGATCGAGTCTATTCCCAATTCCTGCGCTCTGCCAGGGATTTGGCCAGTTGGGTAACCGCTTCACCCCTGGAGTTTCAAATCTCTACCGCTAAAGTAATTAAATTTATCAAACAGGTTACTGATCTTGGGTTTACTCAAGTTTTAGCCGCTGGAGCCCCTGGGGGTCTTGACCATGGAAAGAATCTCAGTAACCAGCAGCTGGCTGACTTACGCCGGGCAAGGCTTGACTTACAACATCGGCAGGTAGCATTAGCGCCAGATTTAGAAGCGAGTCTGGAATTTATCTTAGGTCGAGGAATTACCGATGGTCTCAACCAGTCCGAGGAGCATTATCAACGAAGTTTAAAGCTATGGGAAGATCTCGTGCTATCTTCGCCCTTTTCTCGCTCTCGGGTAACCGAACATCTAATCCGAGCCGGATGTGTTCTGTTCCATATGGGGCAACTGTACCGTACCTATGCTGATCAAGACCGGAATCAGGATAAGCAACATTGCCTAAGGGCTAGAGACTATTTTTTGCGATCGCATTATTTGTTTGAGGAAGCGAAGCGTCCAGACTTAGTCGCTAAGTTTATCAATCCCTTAGGGGAAATTCTACAAAGACTAGGGCGATGGGATGAGTTGGAGCAGTTAGGGAAAAAAGCTTTAAGTCTCCATCAAAAATATCCTAACCCGGTCTGGCTTGCCCATGATTACGGCTTTCTAGCGGCAGAAGTCGCCATCGCTCGCTCCCAATGGCATCAGGTCAAGGACTTGGCCACTAAAGCACTGGATATCCTTATCGATGCCCAGGATTCTGTTGAATTCCCTGGTGACCTGACTCGGGAGCAATTGGAGTGGGCGTGGGAACTTCATCAACGTTGGTATCGCTTATCCCTAGGCAGAGCCTACAAGCATCTCGGTCAACCCCAGGACGGGATTGCCCATCTTGAGCTTGCTAAAGAGCAAACAAATCCTAAGGTTAATCCCGATCTATATATTCAAATTCTAAAAGAATTCCGACAGCTCTACCTTGACCAAGGGGATTATCAAAGAGCCTTCTCTGTTAAGGCATACCAGCAATTAATCGAGTATCAGTTCCGGTTTCGGGCATTTGTGGGCACTAGTCGATTCTCCCTCAAGCAACTAATCAGGGATACTCAGGCAACGCCAGAAGAAAAGCAGCGAATTGTGGCTGATCAAATTGCCGCCTCTGGTCGAGAGCAAGCGATTAATGATTTACTTGAGCGTATTGCTCGCAAAGACCACAAACTAACAGTAATTTGTGGCTCCTCCGGCGTGGGAAAAAGTTTTCTACTTGAGGAAGGTTTAATTCCTAGATTACAGCAAGACCGTATTGCAGGTCGGGATGTAGAGCCGGTTTTGCTCAGCGTTTATCCCCAGTGGGAGGATAGGTTAAATCAAAGGATAATTGGAACAGAGAAGGGGGGAGAGTGGCAAAAGAAGGGAGAGAGAAAAGAAATTCTGGGCAAAATTATTGAACAGCTGCGACACAATGGTGACAATAATCGACTGACAGTTATAATTTTCGACCAGTTTTAAGAATTTTTATTTGAGTATCATAAGCCACAGCAACGACGAGTTTTTTATCAATTTTCAAAGGACTGTCTAACCCTTGACGCAGTGCAATTTATTCTAGCATTGCGTTCAGATTATATCTCTTATTTACTAGAGTGTAATGACCGTCTGATTAGTTTAGATGTAGTCAATAATGATATTCTCAGCAAGAATGTTCTCTATTACTTAGGTAATTTTGATCAGCCCCAGGCCAAAGCCTTGATTCAACGGTTAACGGAGCAGGCTAAGTTTTCCTTAGAACCACAGCTAATTGATCAATTGGTGGCGGATTTAGCAGCAGAAACGGGAGAAGTGCGTCCGATTGAGTTGCAGATAGTGGGAGCGCAATTAGAAACCGAGGGAATTGTGACCTTGGAGAGGTATCAACAATGGGGCGATAAGGCAAAACTACTAGATCGTTATCTGGAGGCTGTGGTTACGGATTGTGGACCACAGCACCGAGAAACTACCTGGAAATTGTTGTCTCTGTTGACCGATGATAAGCAGCTGAGACCCTTAAAAAATGAGACTGAATTAGCTACTGGGTTAAGCTTACCCCCAGAGCAGCTCACCCTGATTTTAGAAATTTTAGTGGGCTCTGGTTTAGTGTTTAAGAGTCAAGGAGTAACAGAATACTGCTATCAGTTGGTTCATGATTATTTAGTAGACCCAATTGATAATAGATATGAGAGTGATATAAAAACATATTTGGTAAAGGTTGAAGAAGAAAATAGGATTTTAGAGCAAGGGCAGCAAGAAGGACTAAAACTAGAACGAGCAGGAGTTACACATCTTCATCAATTTAACTCTAGCCCGTTTGATGCCTTACTAGCAGCTATGGAGACCGGGAAAGCATTGAAAGCAATGGTCACCAAAAATACTCCCTTGAAAGACTATCCTGCTGCTACTCCAATACTCGCTTTACAAATGATTCTTGACCACATTCAGGAGCCTAGACTTGGGCAGCATCAGGGTAAAGTTTACCAGATGAAATTTAGCGGGGATGGTCAGCTGCTGGCTAGCGCTGGAAAGGATGGAATCGTGAGGTTGTGGGATGTCAACACTGGGCAAGTCCAAGAATTGAAAGGGCATAAAGGTTTGGTTTGGCAGATGCAATTTAGCCAGGATGATCAGCTGCTGGCTAGCGCTGGAGTTGACGGAATCGTGAGGTTGTGGGATGTCAACACTGGACAAGTCCAAGCATTGAAGGGGCATCAGGGTTGGGTTAAGCAGGTGGAATTTAGCCGGGATGGTCAGCTGCTCGCTACTGCTGGAGTTGACGGAATGGTGAGGTTGTGGGATGTCAACACTGGACAAGTCCAAGAATTGAAGGGGCATCAGGGTTGGGTTGACCAGGTGGAATGGAGCCGGGATGGTCAGCTGCTCGCTAGCGCTGGAGAGGACGGAATGGTGAGATTGTGGGATTTAAAAACTAGGCAAGTCCAAGAATTGAAGGGGCATCGGGGTTGGGTTAAGCAGGTGGAATTTAGCCAGGATGGTCAGCTGCTGGCTAGCGCTGGAGAGGACAGAATCGTAAGATTGTGGGTACTCAATACTGGGCAAGTCCAGGAATTTAAGGGGCATGAAGGTTTGGTTTGGCAATTGGAATTTAGCCAGGATGGTCAGCTGCTGGCTAGCGCTGGAGATTACGGAATGGTGAGGTTGTGGGATGTCAACACTGGGCAAGTCCAAGCATTGCAAGAGCATCAGGGTAAGGTTAGCCAGGTGGCATTTAGCCGGGATGGTCAGCTGCTGGCTAGCGCTGGAGATTACGGAATCGTGAGGTTGTGGGATGTCAACACTGGGCAAATTCAGGAATTGAAGGGGCATCAGGGTAAGGTTAGCCAGGTGGCATTTAGCCCGGATGGTCAGCTGCTCGCTAGTGCTGGAGATGACCGTACCGTGCGCCTGTGGGATTTAAGGGGTCGTGAAATTGCTCAATTCCAGGGGAATCCCATGGTTTTCAACCCAGATGGGACGCAACTGGCTACCATAGACGGGGATACCATCAAGCTGTGGCGGGTGGACACCCTAGATGGACTCTTAGCTAGGGGTTGTGCTTGGCTAAGTAGTTATTTCAGGAATAGTTCTGTTAATCCTGAACTGAAAGCGTTTTGTGATTGCTTGCTGGAAGAATGAAGAATGCAGAATTAATAATTAAGAATGTAGAAGGTAAAATGTAGAATTAAGAATTAAGAATGTTGTTCGCTTAGCTTAGCCGAAAGGCCGAGGTTGGCGATATGAGCAAATACTATCCTGCTAAATTACCTACTACCTACTATCGGTTTTGTTCCCTGATAATTAGTTTTTTAGTTATCAAGCATCAAAGCTCGATAACCAGCTTGGACAAAGTGCTTATCCGTAGTTAAAGCATCTGTTAAACCTTGTTCTTTCATAACAGCAAAGGAAATACAGTCAGTTAGACCCCAACTTTTATCGGAACGATCGTAATATAGTTGTAAGGCACGTTGTAAAAGTGGTGTATCTACACTAACAACATAGATATTTTTTGTCTCGTAACACTGTTGAATAAACTGAACTGCTATCACGCGATTAACCGCACTCAAAGCATTACCAACTTCTGTTAGCACAGCTTCAGTAACCCATACCTCCTTAGCATTTTTTAGTCTAGGTAGTAATTCCAGTGCTTTGTGATGGTATTGGTCTCGTTTATTTAACAAAGCTTGGATAAAAGCCGTGTCCAAGAACAACCGCTCCCCAATCATAACTCATCCTCAAGATTAGACTTAGGCGTACCATACAAATAATGGTCATGTTCCATAGCCCAGTCTGATGGCGCTTCAACTGTTCCAGCAAATTCTTCTAACACATCCCAGGCATTTTGGCTAGTAACTGTTTTCACTTCTGTCTCAATAGCAATAGCATAGCGCTTGCCCGGTTCGAGATTAACAGTTCTGTCTAATCGTAAAACCTCACCATCGAAGATAGCTGTTACTACAGGTATCTTTCGAGCTTCTGTGCTGTCAGCCGGTTGAGTTTTAACATCTTGGCGGAGGTGAATTTCCTGTATTAGGTCTGCCCAGCTAAAATCTTCTGGTAATTTATCGATTAATCTACGTGCTTCTTCTTTAAGATTAAGGCTTGCCATAAATTGTCTCCTACCATAGCGCGTCTATCGGAAAGTTTAAGTGGTATTTTCCGATAAGTCATTCAGCTATTGGTATAGCACCACGCATTAAAGTTAGGACATTGATAGAAGCTGAAAAGCTTTTTTAGTGAACTTTTGCCTCTTGCCTTTTGCCTAAAGCCCTTGCGCGTAGCGCTATATCACCTTGGCTGATCAGGCTCACAGGCTCAATCACCAGGCTCACAGGCTGATGCGATCGCATTTGCCTAAATTAGCCTACCCTTAGTGCAATGGATTACTATAGACAAAAATAACCTATTAGTGTACCCAAAAATGAATTAGAACTCCCACCATTACTACGATAGTTATATAGTCTTGAACCCTTGATAATCTGACACCCCACACCCCACAACCCACACCCCACACCCCACACCCCACACCGGATGACTCTAAATTTCACCGAGTTTTACAAAGCCACTAACCCAAGCAAAACCCTTGATCTCACCCAGAAGGAAGACCAGAAGCTCTATATCGATTTTTCTTCCGTCCGGGGGGGAGCACTGATTGAGCAACTGAAAGCGCAAATTACTCTATTCTCGGAAGACCAGCCCACCTGTCAATTATTTACGGGACATATTGGTTGTGGGAAGTCTACGGAATTATCTCGACTCAAGGCTGAGTTGCTAGCAGAAAACTTTTATGTGGTTTACTTCGAGTCGGATCAGGACTTGGAGATGAATGATGTGGATGTGGGGGATATTTTATTGGTTATTGCTCGCCAGGTCAGTGAAAGTTTGGAAGCTAGCCAGGTTAAGTTACCGCTACAAAGGTTTAGAGATTTCCTACAGGAAATTACCACATTGTTGGGTTCCGATGTAACTGGGGTTGAGGTTAAGATTCCCAAGGTTGGTGAGTTTGGGGTCAAGGAAAAACAGGGAGAGTATTCGCTATCGGCAGGGATTGCCAAGATTACCACCAGAGCCAAAAATAGCCCAACCTTGCGTAATCGGTTGCGGGATTATATCGAACCTCGTACCAAAACCATTATTGATGTAATTAATACGGAGTTGATTGAGCCTGCGATCGCTCAACTGCAACACCAGGGAAAACGGGGACTAGTGGTAATCGTGGATAACCTTGACCGGGTGGAAATTGTGCCCAAGCCTTGGGGCACACCACAACCGGAATATTTATTTGTAGACCGGGGAGAACAGTTGCGCCAACTCAACTGTCATGTAATTTATACCATGCCCCTAGGGCTACGATTCTGTAATGATATCGTTCGGCTTACCAATCGTTTCGGGGTTGAGCCGAAGGTGTTGCCCATGGTGCCAGTGACGCAACGGAATGGTAAGGAGTGTGAGCAAGGAATGGAAAGGCTCAGAGCGATGGTAATGGCTAGAGCTTTCCCCAAGCTAGCACCAGCGCAACGGTTGCAGGGGATTGCGGAAGTGTTTGATGCACCGGAAACCCTGGACAGACTCTGTTCTATCAGTGGTGGTCATGTGCGGGAGTTACTGGCAATGATTCGGGATTGGATTATGGTGGAGGGCAAGTTACCCCTATCCCGGGCAGGGTTAGACCAGGTTATTGGTAGTCGCTGCAATAAAATCCGATTAGCGATTGATGAAGAGGAGTGGAAATTATTGCGTCAGGTGCATCAGAACCAAGAAGTAAGTGGTGACGACCATTATCGAGTGCTGGTGCGTAGTCTATTTGTATATGAATACTCTGACACTCAAGGGTCTTGGTTTACAGTGAATCCGATTCTGGTAGAAACGGGCAAGTTGTAGGGGAGGGAACAGGGAACAGGGAACAGGGAATAGGCGTAGTGGACCGACACATCTAAAATGGTGCAATAAGCGTAGGTTGGGTTGAAGAATGAAACCCAACACCAGTAACGCTTTGTTGGGTTTCCCTTTAGCTCTACCCAACAAACATTTTTAGGTGTGCCACGCCAGTAGGGTGCGTTAGGGAAGGGCTCGCCCTAATTTTCCACCTCGTAGCCAGTGTTGGGATAGCCCGCCCCGTAACGCACCACCTCATATTGACACTCCCCGCCCGCTTATGGACGGGGATTCTTAGTTCCTCGACATGCCTTAAAATTAGCTATCCGTCAAAGGCAATACTTAAGCCGAATACCCGTTTAAAAACCAAGTATTTAGCCTAATTTAACTAACCCCAGTGGGCTTATCTCCCTAAGCGTTGAGTTTCCTCAGTTCCCGTGTGCCCCACGGTACTTTAGTATTCAATGTGCAAGCTTTACTGGTTTTCGGTATCTGTTAGGATCCACACGTTTTTAATGAGGTTTTTCGCGCCTCAGGTGCTAACATCGCTTTACGTCGTGAAGTTATGACAGTACCGACGAATCCTGTCTGTGCTAGGCCACTATGCATATTCTAACAGATTTTTTAAAAGCCGTCTGCCGAAGGACGGGGCTTGAAACCCAACTTTTTGGTCAAACCTTGAATTTGGAAACACCATTACACCCATTGCCATAACTTGATGACTGATAGTCAGCCACAGGATCATCACCAACACGCTGATCATCAACAGCTATTGAAGCAGCTGGCTTGGGCAATGGAAATGGGAGCCAGTGAAACGGAATTTTCTTTAATTTTTGCCCATTGTAATTATACCCAGTGGCGAGACCAGTTGATGGAACAGCTGGTAGAGCTTTGTTCGGTCGAGATTCTCCCGATTGGGCTAACTCCCAAGGTCACCCAGCTCTACAGGACGATATACAGCAAGATTCAATCCCAACTGGGACAACAACCGCCCCAAGGGATTATGGTGTATGGCTTTGAGGTGGTCAGAGACCTTGAGCAACTGCTGAGATTAGCCAATCGAGTCCGGGAAGAGTTTCGCAAAAAGTTCCATGTCCCGGTTTTATTTTGGGTAGATGACCGAGTCTATTCCCAATTCCTGCGCTCCGCGAGGGATTTGGCCAGTTGGGGAACCGGTTCACCCCTGGACTTTCAAATCTCTACCGCTAACGTAATCGAATTTATCAAACAGGTTACTGATCTTGGGTTTGCTCAAGTCTTAGCTGCTGGAGCAGCTGGGGGTCTTGACCATGGACAGAATCTTAGTCACCAGCAGCTGGCTGACTTACGCTGGGCTTGGCAAGATTTGCAACATCGGCAGGTAGAATTAGCGCTAGACTTAGAAGCCAGTGTGGAATTTATCCTAGGTCGAGGAATTCCCCATGGTCTTAATCAGTCCCAGGAGCATTATCAACGAAGTTTAAAGCTATGGGAAGATCTCCTGCCACCTGACCTATATAGCCGTTCTCCCGACCCCGAACATCTAATCCGATACGGATGTGTTCTCTTCTATATGGGGCAATTGTACCGTACCTATGCCGATCAAGACCGGAATCAGGGTCAGCAACATTGCCTAAGGGCAAGAGACTATTTTTTGCGATCGCATGACTGCTTTGAGCAAGCTAAGCGTCCCGACTTAGTGGCTAAGTTTATCAATTCCTTGGGAGAAATTCTACAAAGACTAAGGCGATGGGATGAGTTGGAGCAGTTAGGGAAAAAAGCCTTAAGCCTTCATCGGAAATATCCCAACCCGGTCTGGCTTGCTCATGATTACGGCTTTCTAGCCGCAGAAGTAGCCATCTCTCGCTCCCAATGGCATCAGGTCAAGAACTTGGCAACTAAAGCACTGGACATCCTTACCAATGCCCATCATTCTGTTCAACTTCCTGGTGACCTGAGCCGGGAGCAGTTGCATTGGGCATTGGGACTTCATCGAGGCTGGTATCGCTTATCCCTAGCGAAAGCCTACAACCATCTCGGTCAACCCCAGCAGGGGATTGAGCATCTTGACCTTGCCAAAGAGCAAACCCTACCTAAGTTTAATCCTGATCTATATATTAAAATTCTGGCAGAATTGCGACAGCTCTACTTTGACCAAGGGGAGTATCAAAAAGCCTTCTCAGTTAAGGCATACCAGCAATCAATTGAGTATCAGTTCCGGTTTCGGGCATTTGTGGGCGTTGGTCAATTGTCCCTCAACCAACCAATCAGGGATACTCAGGTGGCTGATCGCATTGCTGCCTCTGGTCGAGAAAAAGCGATTAATGACTTAGTTGAGCGTATTGGTCGCAAAGACCACAAACTAACGGTAATTTATGGCTCCTCCGGCGTGGGTAAAAGTTTTCTACTTGAATCTGGTTTAATTCCTAGATTACACCAAGAGAGTATTGCCGCTCGGGATGTGGAGCCAGTGTTGCTGACAGTTTATCCCCAGTGGCAGCATAGGTTGGCTAACAGGATACTTGGCACAGAGCAGGGGGGAGAGAGGGAGGAAATTCTGGACAAAATTCTCCACCAACTGCAACACAATAGTGACAGTAATCGACTGACTGTTCTAATTTTCGACCAGTTTGAAGAATTTTTCTTTCAGTATCCTCAGCCACAGCAGCGGCGATTTTTTTATCAATTCTTAAAGGACTGTCTAGACCTTGAGGCCGTGAAAGTGATTCTGGCCTTACGAGAAGATTATATCTATTATTTATTAGAGTGTAATGATCGCCTGATTAGTTTAGATGTCGTTAATAATGATATTCTCAGCAAGGATGTCCTCTATTACTTAGGTAATTTTACTCAATCTCAGGCCAAAGAAGTTATTGAACGGTTAACGGAGCAGGCTAAGTTTTCCTTAGAACCAGAGTTAATTGAGCAATTGGTGAAAGATTTAGCAGCAGAAACGGGAGAAGTGCGACCGATTGAATTGCAGGTGGTGGGAGCACAATTAGAAACCGAGGGAATTGTCACCTTGGAGAGGTATCAGCAAGGGGGCGATAAGGCCAAACTAGTAGAACGTTATCTGGACACTGTGGTTACGGATTGTGGACCGAAACACCGAGAAACTACCTGGAAATTGTTGTCTATCTTGACCGATGACAAGCAACTTCGACCCATAAAAACGGAAACTGAATTAGCTAGTGTATTAAATTTACCCCCAGAGGAACTCACCCTGATTTTGGAGATTTTAGTGGGCTCAGGTTTAGTCTTTCAGATTCCACTAGGAACAGAAGAGTTCTATCAGTTGGTTCATGATTATTTAGTAGACCCGATTCGTAAGAGATATGATAATGACCGAGAATCAAAATTGGCAAAGTTTGAGGAAGAAAAGCGGATTTTAGAGCCAAGGAAGCAAGAAGGATCCAAACTAGAACGAGCAGGAGCTACACCTCTTAAAGAATTTAAGGATAGCCCGTTTGATGCCTTACTAGCAGCTATGGAGACCGGGAAAGCATTGAGAGCAATGGTCACGAAAAATACTCCCTTGAAAGACTATCCTACTGCTAGTCCAATGCTAGCTTTACAACGGATTCTTGACCATATTCAGGAGCCTAAACTTGGGAAGCATCAGGGTCGGGTTAAGCAGGTGGAATTTAGCTGGGATGGTCAGTTGCTAGCTAGTGCTGAAGTTGACGGAATCGTGAACTTGTGGGATCTCAAAACTATGCAAGTCCAGGAATTGAATAGGTATCAGGGTAAGGTTAGGCAGGTGGAATTTAGCCGGGATGGTCAGCATCTGGCTAGCGTTGGAGAGGAAGGAATCGTGAGGTTATGGGATCTCAAAACTATGCAAGTCCAGGAATTGAATGGGTATCAGGGTAAGGTTAGGCAGGTGGCATTGAGCTGGGATGGTCAGCTGCTGGCTAGCGCTGGAGTTGACGGAATCGTGAGATTGTGGGACCTCAACACTGGGCAAGTCCAAAAATTGAAGGGGCATCAGGGTTGGGTTTGGCAGGTGGCATTGAGCTGGGATGGTCAGCTGCTCGCTAGCGCTGGAGTTGACGGAATCGTGAGGTTGTGGGATATCAAAACTAGTCAAGTCCAGGAATTGAAGGGGCATCAGGGTGACGTTTGGCAGGTGGCATTGAGCTGGGATGGTCAGCTGCTCGCTAGCGCTGGAGTTGACGAAATGGTGAGATTGTGGAAACTCAACACTGCTCAAGTCCAACAATTGAAGGGGCATCAGGGTAGAGTTTACCAGCTGGCATTGAGCCGGAATGGTCAACTGCTTGCTAGCGCTGGAGATTACGGAATGGTGAGGTTGTGGGATATCAACACTGGTCAAGTCCAACAATTGAAAGGGCATCAGAGTTTGGTTGAGCAGGTGGAATTTAGCCCGGATGGTCAATTGCTGGCTAGCGCTGGAGGTGACCGTACCGTGCGCCTGTGGGATTTAGGGGGTCGGCAAATTGCCCAATTCGAGGGGACTCGCCTGGTTTTCAACCCAGATGGGACGCAACTGGCTACCATAGACGGGGATACCATCAAGCTGTGGCGGGTGGACACCTTGGATGGACTCTTAGCTAGGGGTTGCACTTGCTTACGTAGTAATTCCAGAAATAGTTATGTCAATCCGGAACTGAAGGCGTTTTGTGATCGCTTGCTTGATAATTAGTTCTCAAGGTTGAAGGTTATTTGGTTGAAGGTTGAAGGTTGAACGCCCACGCGTGGCCTTTTGGCCAAGGTTGAAGGTTGAAGGTTGTTCGCGTATTCCCGATTCCCGATTCCCGATTCCCGATTCCCAATTCCCGATTCCCGATTCCCGAATTTCTGGTACTTTTACAACTTAATTGTTGTTTATTTAAGCAGTTATATAAATCCAAAGTTTTGTAATAATCTCATCCATAGCTGACCGAATAACTAAGAATAACGCCTATACTATAAGTAGATTAGTTAGAAAGTAAATCGGTAATTTGATGGTAACTTTTGATAAAAATACCGTTAAATAAACTGTCTTAGTGTATTGCTGCTATAACCAAACAAGAATGGAAGGGATAGGTTACAGCAGTAGGGAGTAGGGGTAAGAGTTTGGGAAGTTATGAGATGGAAAGGAAATAGTTATGAACAAATCTCCGACAAGTCTAATTAGTCATATCTCTTGGGGTCGTATGGAGGTAACCAATAATGGTGAAACTTATCAATTTAAAGATTGTAAAGTATGGCCGGGAGGTGCTAAGGAATGGGATTGGAGACTTACAGGTACTCGCCATCAGCCTGGTATTCAACCCGCCGATATCGAAGAAATTTTGGCACAGGGCATAGAGTTTATCGTTTTGTCCCGTGGTATGCAACTAATGCTACAAACCTGTCCGGAAACTGAGGAATTGCTCCGTCAAAGAGGAATTGAGTATTATATCGGCCATACTAAACTAGCTGTAGACCTATTCAACAGTTTGATGGAACAAGGTAAAAAAGTCGGAGGTATATTTCATTCCACTTGTTAACTTGTTATCAGCTTGAGCAAGGATGGCAAAAATTAAATTAGCAACAGTATGGTTAGCGGGGTGTTCGGGATGTCATATACTAAAGGGAACAGGGAACAGGGAACAGGGAACAGGGAGTAGGGAAAAGGGAACAAAAATTATCACAATTCATTTAGGATTTATAATCAAATGTAACTCTGCGATATAGTGCTTCTAAACTTACAGAAAAGTTGACACTTTCGAGGGTAAGCGATGCAGCGCGGTCTTGGGGAGGCAGTGCGGTCTTGGGGGTTCCCCCCATGAGCAACTGCCGTGGTTTCCCCCACTCGCTATTGCATCAAGAAACGTATCCCCTTTTTCATAGGGATAAAGCACCCAAAACCCTTGCTGATTACGCCTAAAACATTCTACTCCTATGGTCTCTGACTGGATTAGAACATACTCCTGCAAGGTTTTTAGCTTGCGGTATTTGGCAAACTTACTGCCCCGGTCATATGCCTCTGTAGAGGGTGAGAGCACTTCTACAATCAGACAGGGGTACTGAATAAACTGGTTAGACTCTTGATCTCTGGAATCACAAGTTACTACTACATCTGGATAGTGGTAGGAACGAACTGAAGATATTTTTACCTTCACATCTACCATATAAACCTCACAGCTACTGTCTTGTAGGTGAGTATTTAGATCACTAGCCAAATTTAAAGCAATCCGGTTGTGGGGTTTCGAGCCTCCGGTCATGGCGAAGACTTCCCCATCGCTATACTCATAACGAATCTCCTGAGTCGGTTCCCACTCCAGGTATTCTTCAGGAGTCATCCGGGAAAGCTGTGGATTAGCAATCATAGTTTTTTGGAATAAATGGGGTATGGGGAGACCTGGTGGTGCGTTACGGGGCGGGCTGTCCCAAAACTTGCTACTGAGAAAATTAGGGCAAGCCCGCCCCTAACACACCCTACATTCTAAATTCTTCATTCTAAATTCTAAATTCTACTTGGTGGTGCGTTACGGGGCGGGCTATTCTAATACTGGCGCTCGAAGTGGAAAATTAGGCCAAGCCCGCCCCTAACACACCCTACATTCTAAATTCTAAATTCTTCATTCTAAATTCTACTTGGTGGTGCGTTACGGGGCGGGCTATTCTAATACTGGCACTCGAAGTGGAAAATTAGGGCAAGCCCGCCCCTAACACACCCTACATTCTAAATTCTAAATTCTTCATTCTAAATTCTAAATTCTTCATTTCACATGTTTTTGCCAAGCCAATCGTGCTGCTCCCACCCTTCCAGCTCGATTCCCTAATTCTGCTTTAAGTAACTCTAAACCAGTACGGGAGGAAGGCAAAACTCGTTGCTCTATTTCTGCTAGAGTTGTTGGCAAGAAAAACTCGGCACTAGCACTGATGCCACCACCAATAATAATGGCTTCTGGTGTCAGTGGATAAATAAGACTAGTTAGCCCAATCCCTAATAAGCGTCCGTAATCTGCCCAAAATTCTAAGGCTTCCTGGTTTCCTTGCTGGGCTAATTTACCAAGTTCTGCTGGTTCTTTGCCACTGTTGCTTCGGATTGCCCTAATGGAAAGGTATTGCTCTAGAGAACCCCGATTACCACTATTACCCTCGGGACCATCGGGATATAGATTAATTAAGCCCAACTCCCCAGCAGACCCGAGATGACCTGTGAAGAGTTGACCATCGAAAATGATGGCCCCTCCTACCCCTGTGCCTAGGGTGAGTAGAATCAAATTCCGAAACCGACGACCAGCCCCTAACCAAGCTTCTCCTAAACCAGCACAGTTAGCATCATTAGCAACAACTGTGGGATAACCGACTTTGGCTTCTAAGTGATCGGCTAGGGGAACATCGTGCCAATCCGTTAGGTTAATGGCAACCTTAGCAATTCTTCCAGCAACATCAGCAGGGCCAGGACATCCAACCCCGATACCCATTACTTCTTCCCTGGTATCGAGACGAGAGATTGCTGCTACTATTGCTTCGATCACCGCTGTTGGTGTTGCTGGTTGGGGTGTATCTACTGTTAGAGACTCCAGTTCGGTTCCATCTTCACGGAAGCGTCCCAACTTAATCGCAGTGCCACCTAAATCAATGCCTATGGCTTGAGTCATTAGTCCTTAGTGATTTGTCATGAGTCATTTGTCCTTAGGCATTTTAAGGCAAAAGGCAAAAGGTAATAGGCAAAAGGCAATAGGCAAAAGGCAATAGGCAAAAGGCAAAAGGCAATAGGCAAAAGGCAAAAGGCAATAGGTAATAGGCAAAAGGCAATAGGCAAAAGGCAATAGGCAAAAGGCAAAAGGCAAGAGGGTTTTATAGCGCTACGCTTAGCGTCAGAAGTCAGAAGTCAGAAGTCAGCTATGACTAAGTTTCGGAGTTTAGGAATGTCCTAATCTAAATCCGTAGTGCTATATATAATTTCAATGTTTCTGACGAAATCGGGGATTAATCAACTCGCTTAATCCTTCTCCTACTAAGGACAATCCTACCACCATCAGTGTCATGGCTAAACCAGGGAAGAGCGCTGTCCACCAAATGCCAGTGGGTAAGGCATCGAGGGCTTGACGTAAGTCATGACCCCACTCTGGGGTTTGTTCTGGCAATCCTAATCCTAAAAATCCCAGTCCTCCCAAGATTAAAATCGCATCAGCGGCGTTGAGGGTAAATAGAACTGGTACACTTTGAATCACATTCAGAAATAGGTAGCGCGATAATATCCTACCAGGGGAAGCCCCCAGGGCTTGAGCGGCTTCGATGAACAATTCAGTTTTGACGCTAGTGGTGTGATTCCGGACTACCCGATAGTATTGGGGGACATAGGAAATACTTAATGCGATCGCAGCATTGAAGACTCCTCTACCGACTACAAAGGCCAGAGTCACCGATAGCAGTAGTCCTGGCAAGGTATAGATCGTATCCATTAAAAACAGTAATACCCGATCGAGTTTGCCACCGAGATAACCACTGATTAACCCCAAAGGGACACCAATGATCAGGCTGAGGGTGGTGGCGAGAACGACTACTTTTAGAGCAGCTTGAGAGCCAAACCAGGTGCGAGAGAAAACATCATAACCCTGGCGAGAGGTACCAAACCAGTGATTCCAGCTCGGTGGTTCATGAATGGGATTACTGAGGGACTGGGTAGGGTCTTGTAGCCATCCCCAAGCTTGAAAGGTAGGAGCGAAAATGGCTACTACGATAAAGCAACCAGTAATCACTAGTCCCGCTACCATTAGTTTGATGGATAGACTAGGCCCTCTTGTAAAAGACAAAAAGCTGGGGAATGATTGTTTGGTTGAGCTCATCCTTCATCCTTGATACTGATAGCATTTATCATACTGATCAGGTAAACAATCTTGTGTACCTTTTGCCTTTTGCCTTTTGCCTTTTGCCTTTTGCCTTTTGCCTTTTGCCTATCCCTTAAACAGTAGTTGGTAAATACCGTTCAATGGCTTGACGATACTCACTCTTTTGCTTAATTCCTTTAAATTCCGCTAGGAACTCTTTGTCCTTAAATAACTGTACGGTAGGTGTTCCCACCACTTGAGCATTTTCAGCTATTTCTCTGTCTTGGTCAATATCGATCTCGACAAAGTGAATTTTGCCATTATACTCATCTACTACTTTATCCAGCATGGGCTTGAGAACCTTACAAGGACCACAACTCGGAGAAATATACTTGACCATGATTATGCGATCGCTTTCATGGAAAAGTTTACGCAAGGCATAGCCCCCCAGATGGCGTGTTTCCTTGATATCAAAGGTTTCCGCCGTCTCAGCTACTACTTTTTCTTCAGTTTCTTCAGGTTTTTCAGCCGTTTGCTGTTCTGATGCCGGTTGTTGATGATACTCATGAATTAGGTTATGAGCAGATAGCCAGCGTTCTGCTAACATAGCCCCCATACAACCTGTCCCAGCCGCAGTGATAGCTTGACGGAACTCATGGTCTTGGACATCACCAACAGCATAGACTCCATCTACACTGGTTTCCACCGAACCGGATTTAGTGACAATGTAACCCACCTGATCTAACTCCAGTTGTCCTCTAAACAAGGAGGTGTTAGGAGTGTGACCAATAGCGTAAAACATCCCGCGAACTGAAATATCCTTTTCCTGACCAGTTTCAGTATCCTGGACTCTTACGCCAGTCATCGAACCATTGTCTCCAAACACATCCACTGGCTGAGTATTCCAGTGAATAGTAATTTTGGGATTATTCAACACCCGGTCTTGCATGGTTTTACTAGCTCGCATCTCATGGCGACGTACTAGCAGATGAACATGGGAACCATACTTGGTCAAATATACAGCTTCCTCTGCCGCTGAGTCACCCCCCCCGACTACCGCCACTTCCTGACCACTGAAAAGGGGAGATGCACC
The DNA here is from genome assembly GCF_010692305.1 of Moorena sp. SIO4G3. Taxonomy (NCBI): domain Bacteria; kingdom Bacillati; phylum Cyanobacteriota; class Cyanophyceae; order Coleofasciculales; family Coleofasciculaceae; genus Moorena; species Moorena sp. SIO4G3. The sequence continues at coordinate 25,411 of NZ_JAAHIG010000094.1, forward strand.
ATCACAGATGGCACAAGCTGAGATACCATTACTCCAGTACTGAGCTTCCCTGGGTAAATGCAACCGTTTCGCTGTTGCCCCGGTAGCAATCACAATACTATGGGTTTTTACTTCCCGTTCCTCAGAGCGCACAGTAAAGGGACGCTGACTTAAGTCTACAACGATCACATCTTCGGTATAGCATTCAGTGCCCCAGCGTTCTGCTTGAGCCTTCATCCGTTCCATTAATTGAGGTCCGGTGATTCCCTCTGGGAAGCCAGGGAAGTTTTCTACTTCTGTGGTAGTCATCAGCTGTCCACCAGGGATTCCTCCAGCTTGGAAGCCTTCAAACATTAAGGGTTTCAGGTTAGCTCGTGCGGCATAAATAGCTGCTGTGTAACCTGCAGGACCAGAACCGATAATGACAAGATTTTCTACAGGGGAGTTGGGCATCTGATACACGAACTCATAACGACTACGCTTTGATTATAATTAATTATAGCATATATAGCACTACGCATTAAGATTAGGATATTCCTAAACTCCGAAACGTGAGTCTAGCTTACTGTTGACTTCTGACGCAAGAACCTTGCTGACTTGCGCGTAGCGCTATACAACTTACCTAATGTTGTCACACATTTAAATTGTGAATAGGTGCGCTTTGCAGAGATGGGGAGACGCACCACTAGCTGACAAACTGAATTGCTCAAAACGTAAGCTATCAGCTATCAGCGTGTCGCGTATCAGCTTTGGAATAAAATAAGTAAGCATTGGAATAATGCTGAGTTACCTCACAGCGTCGTTCGCACAGCGTGGCCATTCGCGTAGCGTGGCCAAGGCCAAGGCCTTGGCCAAAGCCTGTGCCACAAGGCTGACGGCTGACGGCTGACGGCTGACGGCTGAATGCTTAGCTCAAAACAGAGGTAAATTAAAACTCATCCCTGTACCGAATACTGTCCCATCAAAATTAATTCTGGAATTGGACGAAGAACCAAAACTTTGTCCACCATACAAATAAATTTGACTATTGCTAGAAATCTTATAACTGACACGACCAATTAACTGATGATAGTTATCATACCGTGTTGTATAGTCAGATAAAGCAAGTTGGTAATTAAGAGCTGCTTTAAATCGGGGGTAGGGGTAATAGGCTAAAGATGCTCTGAAAACATTACTAATCTTAGAGCGTGTGTCTGGATCAGCAAAACGTAGGGTTAACTTATAGGACGTATCTAAGGCTAAGTTCTTTACTAACCAATCCCGTCGGCTGAGTCTAAGATACAGAGAATTATAATGAGCGAAGCGATCGCCTGCCTCTTGCTTGAATAACTGTTGATTGCTCCATCCTAACTCCCCATAGGTTCTTTTCAAGAGCTGCTGACGAACTCCCAGCTTAACTTTCAGTTGATTATAATCAAGTTGGGATCTATCTCCATAACGCACTAAATTACCACTTACCGACGTTATCAGCTTAGTGTCAGGTCCGAGGGATGGTACAGCTAATAGGGTTACTCCTGGTCTCAACAAACCATCATCAACTGGATCGACTCCAGCGAAAATATTATCGCTTCTGAAATAACTGACTCTACCCTGTAAATATACTGTAGGTTTACGTGGAGTCGGTGGTTTTTCTTGGAGCCGCAAACGCAGCACCCCCAGTTCCGGGTCTCCATCATTAGCCTTGGAATCTGAGTTTGAACTATTATAGCAACCGCCACAGCGGTTAGGACGCTATACCCAAGACATACTCCATCGCATCCCGTAGACAATCAAACTGCTTAAGTTGTTTACGAATACGACTTTTGAGCCAAGACCAGCATCGCTCAATCT
>NZ_JAAHIG010000095.1:0-27027 GCF_010692305.1 Moorena sp. SIO4G3
TATATAAGCGACACAAATATTATACCAGTTTTATCTGTTCCCGTCAAATTTTAAGGTCAGCTAAAATTTTCGGGTCATTCAAACGCTTTTCAGAGCTAGTTTCTGCCGATTAGATGCGTTTGCCCTGCTTCTTGCCCTGGCCGATGAGGGAGTCTTGGCTCGTTTTAAATCTATGGCATGTGAGGCTACAATTCCTCCAAAATCTAACCCTATAATAGACCTCTTGCAAAAGTCCAATAAAAAAGATATAAATGGCTCAGTATGAGGTAAAATAATGACCTATCAAAAAGTTAAAGATTTAACTAACCAGGACTTCAAACGCCTTTGTGGGGTTAGAAAAGAGACTTTTACTCAGATGGTGAAATTAGTATAAGAAAATGATTTACAGAAGACAAAAACCGGGAGACCATCCAAATTGAGTCTAGAAAATCAAGTATTGATGACCCTAGAATACTTACGAGAATACAGAACTTACTTTCATATTGGTCAACATTGGGGACTGAATGAATCAACAGTGTACCGAATAATTCGTAAGATAGAAAATATTTTAATTAAGTCCTTTGGCCGTAGGCCACGCTACGCCAACGAATTTAGAATTCCAGGAAAGAAACAATTAGTGAAATCAGGTAACCAAATCGAGATAGCAGTTATTGATGTAACGGAGATTCCGATTGAGCGTCCAAAAAAAAACCGAAAAAGTACTACAGTGGTAAGAATAAAAAGCACACCTTAAAATATCAAGTTATCATTGATTAAAATAGCAAAGAGATAATCTGTATTGCTTACGCTAAAGGGAAAGAACATGATTTTAAGTTGTTCAATAATAGTAAAACTAATCTCTCGGTAAAAACTAAATGTCTGGCAGATAAAGGATATCAAGGAATTAAAAAAATACATCAAATGAGTCATATTACTCATAAAAAACCTCCCAAGAGTAAATTATCACCTCTCCAAAAAGAAGAGAATCGTAAGCTAGCTTCACAAAGAATTGTGATTGAACATGTCTATCGGCATATCAAAATATTTTAAATATTTTCAGAGCGATATCGTAACAGAAGAAAAAGATTTAGTTTGCGCTTTAATTTGATTGCTGCTATATACAACTACGAACTTTGTTTGAAATAAAAAATTTAGCGATCGCTACTTTTGCAAGAGGTCTAATGATAATGCAACGAAAGTACGATAAACAGCTTTACAAAGCGCAACATCTTATTGATAATTTCTTCCCTAAAATCAAGCAATACCTTGCCATGGCAAAACCGGTGACGATAAAACTGCGAGAAATTTCTTAGGCACAATTGATCTCGCTGCTGCTGTTGTTTGGCTTAACTGACGACACGCCCTAGGTTTTAACTACAGCCGAGGTTCCAGTAAGAATTGGCAATTTCATGATTCTGGGGTCCAGACAGTTTGATCCCCTTGCCCCCAAAAGCCATCATATTTGGTAACACAAACATCACCTAAAACCTTAGTTTGACAGGCTAAGCGGCGATTTGCTGTCGGAGAATGGGGCGGAAGCGATCGCCTAGCTTTATCTTTCCAATTTGGCTCGGATACTTCCCCGTCTATCTCAACCGCACAGGTACCACAGCTGCCTAATCCTCTACAGTTAATTAGTTTAGCGTTGCCGTTGTATAGGGCAACCCCATGGTCTAGTAAGACCTTGCGCAGATTACTGCCCTGGTCACATTCAAAGCTTTTTCCTTGTGCTGTTACTTTAGGCATTATTCAAGATTACTCCTTATCTGTAGCTTATTTTTTAATACAATTAGATGCAGCTATGTTTAATGTTGTGAACAGAGCCAATCTGGCAATACACCAAGGTGCTCTTATTGTTTGATGGTTCTAGATAAGCTGCGTTTATAAAAATCTAGATCTTAGATAGTTTGGTCTAGTCCTCTGTCTTGATGCAGTCGCTCATGGGGAGGGGCTGCGTGCGGAACCTGCGTCCGCACCTTGAAAGCCCCGTGGAAACCACGGCAGTCGCTCATGGGGGGAACCCCCTTTGGCGGCGTTGCCTCCCCAAGACCGCGCTGCATCGCTTGATACCCTTGATATATCAAGGGTTAAGAGATCGGTAACCTTCCTACACTGCTAAGCGCGGGTAAATGTCGGAAGGTTATCTGCGTGCCTTGCCCTTGACAGAGCTTTAGGCCATCAAAGCTTACCCTTAACTATAATTTACATTTCTTTACGATAAAGTAAACTATTATACTTGCCCATGACTTCAACAGCTTCTCACCCCATCTGGATTTACGATACAACGCTGCGGGATGGTGCCCAGCGTGAAGGAATCTCATTGTCTCTAGAAGATAAGTTACGCATTGCTCGACAACTGGATGAGTTAGGTATTCCCTTCATTGAAGGAGGATGGCCAGGGGCAAATCCGAAAGATGTGCAATTTTTCTGGAAGCTCAAAGAAGAACCTCTCAAACAAGCAGAAGTAGTAGCCTTTTGCTCAACTCGACGGCCAAACATGTCCGCTGCAGAAGACCGGATGCTGCAAGCTATTTTAGCTGCAGGAACGCGCTGGGTGACTATTTTTGGTAAATCCTGGGATCTTCATGTCACAGAAGGGCTGAAAACTAGCCTAGACGAAAACCTAGCCATGATTCGGGATACCATAGAATACCTCCGTAGTCAAGGGCGTCGGGTGATTTACGATGCAGAACACTGGTTTGATGGCTATAAAGCCAATCGAGAGTATGCCCTCAAAACCCTGAGAGCTGCTAAAGATGCGGGTGCAGAATGGCTAGTACTATGTGACACCAATGGTGGTACTCTACCCGATCAAGTTAGTCAAATTGTTAGAGATGTCATTAAAGAGTTGAAAGTTGGAAGGTTGAATGTTGAAGGTTCTAACTTTCAACCTGCTAACCTTCAACCTGCTAACCTTCAACCTGCTAACCTTCAACCTGCTAACCTTCAACCGGCTAACCTCCAACCCATGTTAGGAATCCATACCCATAATGATTCCGATACAGCGGTTGCTAATGCCTTAGCTGCTGTATCTGAGGGAGCGTGTATGGTTCAGGGAACGATTAATGGTTATGGTGAACGCTGTGGTAATGCCAATCTCTGTTCTGTGATTCCTAACTTACAGTTGAAGCTTGGTTATTCCTGTATTCAGGATAATCAGCTAGCCAGACTTACCCAAGCTAGTCGTTTAATTAGCGAGATTGTCAATCTTGCTCCCAATGACCATGCTGCCTTTGTGGGTCGTTCAGCCTTTGCTCACAAAGGTGGCATCCATGTGTCAGCGGTGGCAAAGAATCCTCTGACCTATGAACATATTCAGCCAGAACAGATTGGTAACCAGCGTCGGATCGTAATTTCTGATCAGTCGGGACTGAGCAATGTATTAGCAAAAGCCCGTAGTTTCGGTCATGACCTGGATAAAAAAGACCCCGCCTGTCGCGAAATCCTGGAACGCCTCAAAGATCTGGAAAATCAAGGGTATCAATTTGAAGCAGCGGAAGCCAGTTTTGATTTGTTGATGCGGGATGCTTTGGGATATCGAGAACATCCCTTTGAACTCAAAGGCTGTCAGATACATAGCGATATGCTACAAGGGGTCAGTAAACCCTACAGTAATTCTGTGGCAACCATTAAAGTATCTGTTAACAACCAGGATATTTTGGAAGTAGCAGAAGGCAATGGACCAGTTTCAGCCCTTGATGCAGCCTTGCGCAAAGCCTTAGTGAACTTTTACCCAGAGATTGCTGATTTTCATCTAACTGACTACAAAGTGCGAATTCTGGATGGTGCTGCTGGCACATCGGCTAAGACAAGGGTGCTAGTGGAATCAAGCAATGGAGAACAGCGCTGGACAACTGTGGGGGTTTCTAGTAATATCCTCGAAGCGTCCTATGAAGCTGTGGTGGAAGGGATTGAGTATGGTTTGCTGTTGGAATCTTCAGCAAAGACACCATTGAGCCATGCCCCAGCCCTTAAAGAGCGCTAATTAGTAATTAGTAATTAATTTTTGCTATTTGCGCACTAAGGTGATACCCAAAGTAGACTATCTAGCTTAGCCTTGGTGAGAACCTCTTGGGAAGGTAACTTATGATAAGGTCCTTCCCAGTTAAGGGGTTGATAGACGTATAGAATAGAGGCATTTTCCTCAAACCTACAAATCACTTTCCCCGTGGAGCCTTCCTCACCTGGCAAGCAGTCTAGTTTCTCGTGTCCAGGAGTCGCTGAGTAGGCTATTCCTACCTTCACATCCTTTGGGCCAGGGATGCGATCGCTTAGTATTGTCATCCTGCCGATTTTTGGCTGGGAGATGTCGGCATCGATTTCCACTACGAGGCTATCTTGCCAGTAGGCTCTGAAAATATCGTAAGTTTCCCCTTCAGCAGAGGTGGTTTCTTTTTTTACGGTATAACTGGGCAAAGCACTCTTAATGGTATCAGCATCAAAGTTGCTAGTTTTGTTGAGTGTGCCCAAACCGTCTGAAGTCAGCCTGAGATTAGACTTAGTTTCAGGCGGCGAAGGTTCATTGGTGCAAGCGCCCAGGATACTGGTGACTAGGACTATGCTGGTGAGGGTAAATAGTGTTTTGCTATACAATCTTCTTAAAGAGTTTATGTCAACTAGTAATTACATTAGTAAAGATTAAAGATAAAGGACGAATGTCTTAACAAAATTTTACAGTTTTAGATAAAAAATATTTGATTTATATTGTGAGGAAGAACTGTCAGTGATAACTATAGCAATTCTACGACTTGTGAGGTACAAATTTATGGTTTTTAGGGAGCAGGGAGCAGGGAGCAGGGAGCAGGTAAGAGGTAAGAGGTAAGAGGGAAGAGGTAAAAAATAATGTGTACCTCATAGCTACGATAAACGCTATATTCCAAGAACCTCGTGTAAATTACAAATATCTCCAAATTTGTAATACCTTCAACAAACCTAAATACCTAAATAACCTAAATATATATCTGATTTAGCAGATCTTGATCTGATTTATATTATGATTGAAATCATCAAAGAAATCGTTTATGTTTTAGCCTTTTTATCTATAGGATTCTCCTTAACAGAAGTCTACCTATCTTCTAACAAACTCTGGAAACGTAAGCATGATAATCAAGTCGCTGAAAGTGTATCGGTAATGGCTGAAATCATGGCTATTATACCTGGTTTTTTCTTTGCTTTGAACTATTTATTTGAGAAGCAATGGCAAGGTTTTTTGGACACTATCATCTATATATTTATGAGTATATTTTATGTGTTCGTGGGAATAAAATTCTGGGTAGATGGTGAGAGAAAAAAAGGGTTATGGAGGCTAATCAAGCAAGCACTAAAGTCTGAAAAGCAAGAGGTAGGGGATTTGGCAAAATCATTTTTTAAACCTTCCGGAGCCCAAAAAATTATCTATATCCTTAGTCAAATAGCTCTAATTGATGAAGAATTAAATCCTCAGGAAAAAGAGTTTATCCAAAGCTTCGCGAAGAATTGGAACATAGATTTTTCCTGGAAAAATTTAACCGAAAACCGAAAAGAAGGTGCCAATAAAAACTTCATAAAATTGCGTCAGGATGTAGTTGATTATCTAGCCACTTCACCCCCAGATAAACAAGTATCTCAACTCAGGGATGTTGTCAATGCATTAATTAATATTGATGAAGAAGTTTCTGAACAGGAAAAACTAATTGTAGCTGAACTGAATGGTCTTTTTTCGCGATATCTAGGGGAAAAATTAGATAATGAAATTTATCGGGTAGTGATTGTGCCGCAAACTGAACAGCAAGAGGAAGTGATTGAAACGTCTTTACCAGAATTATCGCGGTACGACACCACAGGAGGATTTGCCTATCAGACAAATTCTTTTTACTCTAAGCAATACGCAGAGATAATTTGCGATCAGTATCGCAGTCTCAATCTGATTAGCTTCGTGACCACAATTGACCAAATCCTTGTTTCTTCGTGAAGCTTACTCTCGGTAAAAATAAGCAATCAGTAAGTTAGTAGTGCTTCTTGATCTATCGAGGGGTGTGAACAGCCAATTTATTGACGGTGATACAGACTTTTTGTATTCAAGCAGGGTCTGTGATTGGGTTTTTTGAGCAAACCATCAAAGCATTTGTTTGTAATTCTAAACAAGTGCTTTAATTCCTAACCTTTCAACCTGAATCCTTACTCAAAAACACCATTAGGCAACCAGAAAGGCGATCGCCAACTGCGTACCTTTTGTTAAGGCTCTTTATCGATGGAAAAAACACAGAGTGTTTCAAGGGTAGGCTATGGGATATGTATGATGCCGATTGTCGTGGCAGTACCCAGCATTTGCTGTTGGATAGACAAACCCACCATGGGCGTCTTGAAAAGGTTAGACTTAAACAATAACATTAAACAATAATACTTGTTCTACTTAGCCCAAGACACTATCATGGCACTTTGACCCCAGCAACGGTTTTTGAGCGCACCTTTTGTCCAGGCACAAGGCGATGAGTTCCACCGACGATTACTTGATCCCCTGCTTGGAGGGTACCGCGAACCAGAATGCGGTTACTCTGTGTCTGCAAAATTTCCACATCCCGCCGTTCGACACTGAAGACGTGAGCTGCACCAGAACGATCCGATTCAGCCAATTCCCCCAAGACGTAGCAAGACCACAAACCACGTACTCCTTGCACTAGAGCGGTGGTGGGCAGCCAGTAACCAGCAGTAGGAATAGTTTCAGCTAATTTCCACCTCGCTACCTGTCCAGGGGACACTTGCCTTACTGCCAAGGGATCCAGGGTGAGGACAACGGTTAAGGTACGGGTGCTAGAGTCTAGTTCGGGCAAAATTGAGGAAACTCGGGCTGGATAAGTCTTCTGTCCGATTTGCAACGATTGCTCGCTGTTGAGTTGGAGTTGGTCAGTGGCGCTTACGGGCACACCGATCCGGGCTTGAATTGCACCATCCTCCACGAGGCGCAGGATAGGCTGACCAGGGGAGACGACGGTTCCTTCGTCCAAAAGGCGGCCAGAGATGGTGCCAGAAAAAGGGGCTTTCAGGATGCTGTTTTCCAGTTCAATTTCGAGACTGGCTAGTCTGGCATTCAGTTGTTGGATTGATGCTTGTTGGGCTTCAATGCGTTCGGGGCGTGTTCCAGCTAGTAACTCATCTACCTGGCTTTTGGCTTCCTCCAGGCGAGCTTGTTTGACACTGGTTTGACTAGTTGCTTCATCAAGTTGCTCACGGGAAATTGCCCCTTCCCGATAAAGAGCTTCCCGCCGGGAGCGTTTCTTGCGAGCAAGTTCGAGTTGGGAACTCAAATCCCTAACTGAAGCTTGTGCTGCCGCAATGGTTTCGGAACGCGGTCCAGCAAAGAGTTCCTTGAGCTGGGCTCGCTGTTGGGCAAGAGTCGCCAGTAATTCTCGCTGTTGGGCTTTGAGATTCCTAGTATCTAGGTAAGCCAGGGGCGTACTAGCTTTAACCCAGTCTCCTTCATCCACTGTGAGGCGGACTAATTTACCAGAACGCTCAAAGCCCAATTCGCTACTGCGGCGGGTTACTAGGGAACCAGTGTAGGAGCGCAACAGTTGGTATGAATCTACCGGCTTGACGCTGATTGTCTCAACCGGGAGGATATTGCCAGAAAAGGAAGCTTGGGGCTTGGATTCCTGATTGGCTTGGCTAGCCTTAAGGTTGGATAAATTTAAGCGCCAGTTAGATCCAGAGGGACTGAGCAGAAAAATACAGAACCCAGACAGTAATAAGATAGTCCCACTCTGCCATAAGCCAAATTTATTCAGTGTTTGGGTTTTTTCTCTTTCGTGAGCAGTTAACGAAGGCAAGATTTGCTCTGGATCAATAGCAGCAGGGGATTGATCCAATCTGTCTGTCTGTTCTCTTGTCAGACTAGTTTGATGGCCAGCTGAGTTATTATTCATAGTGATGACCCCCGACAGTAGGCGTGCTATTGGCATTGAAATGTTCTATGGACAGAGTTCGATATTGCCTGTCCCTAACTCTCGGACTACGACCGAAAAGCAGCAAGTAAGCACAAGGCACGAACAACAGAGCGAGGAGAGTAGCACCACCTACGCCACCAGCGATACAGATAGCTAGAGGGGGCCAAAACTGACCACCATCAAGCAACAGGGGTATGAAACCAGCTACTGTAGTGATGGTGGTGGTGAGGACGTGGCGAGTGGAAAGAACAATTACCTCTACCATGGCTTTTCGGTTGCCTTGACGAGCCATTGAGTCAGACCGCAGGGCAGCTAGGACGACGATAGAGTCGTTAATCGCCACACCAACTAGGCCAACGGTGCCGAGGATAGCCATGAAACCCAAGGGATAGTCAAACATCCACAAGGAAGCAAGTGCCAGACCAATTGAACCAATACCCACTAGAGCAATGATCCCGGCAGACCGGAAGGAACCAAAAGACAGCACTAGGGTGGCAACCATTAAGACTAGGAGCACACCGACGGTAGACAGCAGGTTGCCTACAGCTTCATTGCGTTCGGCGGATTCTCCTCCCCACTCCAGAGAATAGCCTGGGGGCAGTTGGAAGTCACTGGTTTCTAGGCGCTGTTTGAAGTCCGCTAACACGGTTGACGGTAGGACTCCTGCTGTGATGAAGCCTTGGACTGTGTTGACCCGTTGGCCATTGCGTCGGGTAATGGTGGCTAGTTCGGGAACCAGTTCGATTTGACCCAGGGCGGAGAGGGGAACGGTCGGGGGATTTTGATTCGATGGGATGGTGGTTGGCAGCAGGTCGAGGGTGGCAATTTGGTCGAGGTTGCCGCGTACGCGTTTGCCCAGGCGGACTCGCACTGGGAGTTCTTCGGTACCCTCTAGGATAGAGCCACCGACTGTTCCTTCCAGGTTACCATTGAGTTGCTGGGCAATCTGGGTGTTGTCGAGTCCGGTGAGCCGGGCTTGTTCTTCATCTAAAGATAGGGCGAGTTTGGGTAAGGCTTCCCCTAAACTGCTACGGGTGTGGGTAACGTTGGCTACTTTAACCAGTTCTTCCCGGGCTTGGTTTCCTAATTGTTTTAGGATATTTAGGTTAGGACCTATAATGCGTAATTCAATGGGGGCAAATGGTGGTCCTTGTTCCAGTTGTTTGACTAAGACTCGGGCTTCTGGAATAACAAGATCTAGTTCTTTTTGTAGGTTTCGAATCAACTGGCGGCTCTTGGTGGGTGAGGTCAGTTGAACCATAGCAGCAGCATAATTAGGAATTCCACCCTTGCTGCCTCCACTGGTTATATTGTAGTAGAATGCAGGGGCGTATGTTCCTAAAAACCAATGAACGTTAAGCACTTCCGGGTGCTTCAAAATCACCTCAGTTGCTCCTTCAACAACAGATTTGGTTTGTTCTATGGATGCGGAAGAGGAGAGTTCCAACTCGATGTGGAATTGATCTCGATCTGCTGGAGGGAAGAACTGCTCTTGGAGAGTTCCAGCCATCAGAAAGCCTGTGATTGGTAAAATCAGAGCTAGCACCACTCCCACTACAGGCCGTGCCAAGATAGAAGACAGGGTATGACGATAAACTTTAGTTAACCTGGGTATAGAAAAGCCTGTATTCCACCAGCCCTGGAAGGTTAATTGATTCTTTTTCGTGCCTGGTTCATAATTTAGAACCTGCATCCTGCCATTGAGAGCGGGGATGACTGTTAACGATAACAATAGGGAACTGAGCAGAGCAAGGATCACACTAAAAGAAATTGTCCCCACAAATTCCCCTGTATCCCCAGGAAGAAGAGCAATGGGGAGAAAGGTCAACACTGTGGTCAGGGTGGATGCCAATAGGGGTATGGCTAAGTACTTCACAGTTTTGGCTATTGCCTTTTGGGGTGGGATACCCTGTCTGAGAAGGTTTTGCATTTCATCGACAACGACAATGGCGTTATCGATCAACATCCCTAGGGCAATTACCAGTCCGGTGACCGACATCTGATGCAGGGGAATTCCCAGTACTCTCATCCCTCCAAACACCATCAGGACTGAGAGGGGAATAGCTGCACCGACTACTATGGCAGCTTTCCATCCCATGAGTACGGCGGTGCTGACAACAACACACAAGGAACCGAGGATCAGGTTTTGGAACAGGCCATTCAATCGGCTGTCTACATAACGGTTCTGGTCTAGCAGGAGTTGTAAGTCAATACCACTGGGGCTACTCTGGCGGAACTCTTCTAAGGTTTGGCGAGCCCTTTTCATCCAACGATCAATGCGTATACTAGGTTCTATGCGAACGGCTAAGGCGATTCCTGGTTTGCCATTGATGATGGCTAGCTCCCCAGGGGGTTCTTGTATACCTTTTTTGACATTAGCAATATCTCCCAGACGAGCTAACTGTCCTGAGTTGTTGCCCAGACCAATAGGAATTTGTCGAATGCGCTCTAGAGAATCTAGCTCTGTTTCTACTTCAATTAACAGGTCATTGTTGCTGCTACGGAGTGTTCCTGAGGAGACTTTAGCATCGCTGATGCGGATTTGCTCGGAAAGTTTTTGGGGGGTAATGCCTAAAGCCGCTAGATTAGCCTGGTTGATTTCGACAACAATCTCTTCCGATGGAGCACCAAAAAACTCGATTTCTTCTGTACCTCCTTTGGTGCGTAGTTCATCTTTGAGTTCTTCTGCTATTCTGCTCAAAATAGCATAGTTAGCTGGTGTTTCTAAATCCCAGGTGAGTGCAACAATCAGTGTATATGCCCTTTGATTAATCTCTTCGTATTTTGGTGTTAGAGCTCCTGGAGGGAGTTGTGGGGTAACATCGGCGATGCGATCGCGCACGCGAGACCAAACTTTGTCAAAATCCTCAACAGTATCTTTGAGTTTGATAACTACTCTAGAGCTGCCAAGGCGTGAGGTGGATGTGACAGTTTTAATCTCTTCAATCTTAAATAATTCTTGTTCTAATTTTTCCGTCACTAGGGATTCTACCCGTTCGGGACTAGCTCCAGGAAAACTAGTGGTGATTTTGCCTAACCACTGGCTGAGCTGGGGATCTTCCATGCGGGGCAGGATACTGAACGAGGAAAATCCCCAGACTAGAATGAGGCATATGGTCAGAATTAGCAGTCTTATATTGCGGTATAATACGCTTGACATTAATTAGGGCTTGCTGAATAAGTCTCAAAAAGTATTGAAATAATTAAGCTTACTGAAAGCTGCTATCATTTCTAGTGAATCCAGTAATAGATAAAAAACGTGGCTTATTAGCAAAAATGGAAGCATAGTTGGTGTTTTCGCTCAAAGCCTTTTCTTCTGTTTGAATCCGTTTGCTCATTAGAATGGCATTAGCCAAAGAAAAGACGATCGCCGTAAGATAAGCACTATGAATTAGGGGTAGAAAAGCAATTTCTAGGATTACCCCCAACCAGTTAGGGTGTCTCAGATAGCGATAAAGCCCTGATTTCACCACCGGCATTCCAGGCACAGTCATAATCGGTAGCGTCCACCGCCACTCTAAAGCTTGCATTGATAGATAGCGTAAAACTTGCCCTGCTATGGTGGCTGTCAAGGCAAAGGCAGCTAAAACTGGCATAAAAGGACGCTCTAAGTACCAAACCTCAGTAATCATCGCAATATACCAGCTTACTTGCAGGATCCTGACCGCACCGAGTAAGTTATTCCCATGTTCTTTTCCACCTCGTTGCAGAATTTCTGTCCGATTGCGATCGCTCAAACGTACTTCCAAAAGTCGCTGTAAAATGACAGCTACCACAATTCCGATAAAGATATATTTCGTCAACATTAATTTAGATACTCCTTACCACTGCAATAAAATCGCTTCCTGGGAAAAACCAGGACCCATTGCTAATAACAAGCCATAAGATCCTGCCGGGGGCTGTTCTCCTGCCAAAGTTTTATCTAGGATGTATAACACCGTAGGGGAAGAAATATTACCAATTTCGGCTAAAGCATCCCAACTTTCTTGTAATGCTTGCTCTTCAAGTCCGAACTCTTCTTGAACTGCTTGAATAATCTTTGGTCCTCCAGGGTGAATCATCCAGCGAGCAATCTTATCCGTTGAGAGGTTATAGTCAGCAAGTAGGGGGTCAATGGTTTTGTGGAGGGCAACCTTAACATAATCGGCTACTTCTGGTCGGAGAATATTACGTCTGCCAGTATCCACCATATCCATGCCCATCAGATGAACTGTATTGGGTAGAATAATCGAGCGACTATCAACAATTCGAGGTTGACCGGGTTGAGCCAAAGGATGATCGTCGCCTACCATTAAAACTGCTGCCGAACCATCTCCAAATAGAGCGGCAGTTACAATTGTCATGATGATATTGCTGTATACCCCAGGATCTTCGGGCAATCGTTTGATCATGTAGGATAAATCTCTTTGTAGCGAACCTTGCCACAATCCTGAAGAAGGTTCCATCGAAAAGAGTACCGAAGATTCGGTGGGATGTCCTTTTAGATAATCAGCAATTCGAGCCAAGCCAAAAGCACCACCCATACAACCTACACCCGTTAACGCCATTCTTTTGATATCGGGAGAAAAGGGAATGCGGTTGATTAATCTCGCATCCAATCCAGGAGTGGCAGCAATTAGGGTAGTAGCAGTAAGTTGAGAGACATCTTGGGGTGCTATGTCTGCTTTGTCTAGCAGCTTGGTTACAGTGGTTTCAATGACATGAAGACACTTGGTAATTGCTTCATTAGCAACTTGTGCGACTCCAGGGGGATCGAAGAAAGAATCGAGGGGAAAAGTAAAGTAACGCCCGTTAATTTTGACGTTGGTAAAAAAGCGCTCGATGATATCGAGATCAAAATCTAGTTCCATTGCCAAGCAGTATTTCCGCAGTGCCGTGGCTAGAACTTCCTGAGAGTAATAGTGGAGCGGAAAGCCGGTGGATGTAGCAACAATAAAAACCATAGTTATTTTATCCTTGACTTAAGAATCAACAGTTTTAAGCTAATCAACATCGAGTTAGACAAAACGTTTCAAGCTATATATAGGGATTGAGCGTCGGAAGGAAGCAACTTTTATGTGAATCAGCTTAGAAGCTTCGGTTTAGGCTGCAAATTTCCTGGAGGGACGGAGCTTTTGGCAGCTGAAATAACTTCTGAGATATGGTTTGTACAACTGCATCACCTGCAACATTCAAGAAGAAATGGTCGCCGGAAAACATTTGCAGGGTGAAGTCTCGATGGGTTTGCTGGCGCCAGGCGGCAATCTCTTCGCGGCTTATCTTGCTATCCTGTAAACCTCCAAAGGCAGAGATGGGAAAGTCGAGAGGCTGCTCATTGGTATAAAAGTATGTCTCTAAAATCGCAAAATCAGCTCGCAAAGTTGGAAGAAACAACTGCATCAGGTCAGCATTTTGCAGAACTTCTTCTGGTATTCCATTAAGGCGCTTCAGTTTCTGTTTGAACTTCAATTCAGGTAAGCAGTGAATTGGCGGTTCTGGATCCGGCAGCTGGGGAGCACGGCTACCAGAAACAAATAAGTGAACTGGACAAGGCCAATTTCGCCGACGGAGTTCGCGTGCTAATTCAAAGCCCAGCAGTGCCCCCATACTATGGCCGAAAAAGGCAAAGGGAATATCTAGATGTGGATGGAGAAGGGTGGTCAATGTTTGAATAAGAGGCTTAAGCCGAGTAAATGGGGATTCTCCAAGTCGGTTTTCCCTCCCAGGTAACTGGAGTGGGCAAATTTCTATCTCTTTTGGCAGCTTCTCTGACCAGGAATGGAAAATAGAGTTACCAGCCCCAGCATAGGGGAAGCAGAACAGGCGAAAGCGGGCTTTTGAATTCAGCTCCGAGGGCTTGAACCACAGATTGGCTTGAGGCATAAAAGCCGCGACTGAATGGGTTTTGGCTTCCTGGGAGCCCAGAGTTGAATCTACCGCTTGCAGATGTTCTGTAGGATATTTCTGCTCAATCAGGAAAAGTACCTGCGTTAAAAATTGTTCAAGACTAAGTTCTGCAAAATATTCCACAGGAACCATTACCTCCCAATTGTCCTCAATCTGCTTTCTTAGCTCGGTAGCCATTAAGGAGTCGAACCCTAGAGTCGAAAGGTGCTGTTGCCAGTCCAGTTCAGAGGCAGAAATTCCCATCACCTTAGCTAATAGTTGGCTTAAATACAACTCTAGTAGCCGCCGCCTTTCTCTTGGTTCGGCAGCCAGGAGTTCATTACGCTTGCGGCTCCAGTCTGCTTCTTGTACGACAGTATTGAGAGGGACAGATTCCTGATTTAGCTCGGAAGCCCCATTCATATTTGCTATGGATGCTGCCTGTAGCTGCTGTTGGTGTTGCTTAACTAACAGTTCTAACAGCTTAGGCAGTAACTTAACTTCATCTTCTGAGAGTTCTCCTACTTTTTTTAACTGGTTAGTTAAGAGTTTTATCTCTCCTTGGTGCAAAAGATTAAATAGCGGACTCGAGGTATTCTCTTGCGATAAAGACCCTGCTTTTTGGTGTCCATTTTCAGCCGTTTCAATCCAATAGCGCTGTCGTTGCCAGGGATAGGTGGGCAGTTGCAGACGATGACCACGACTATGCCGGTTAAAGCTAGACCAGTCTACTTTCACCCCGCGCACGTATAATTGAGCTAAACTCTGAAGAATTTGTTGCCAATTCTCTTGCCCTGGACACAAACTGGGAAGCCATTTTAGGGGCGCACGGCAGTTTGCCTCTTCTCCTGGCGAGCAGTGGCGACCCATTCCTAATAAGGTCGGCTTCGGACCGATTTCTAAAAATACCCTATACCCCTGCTGATAAAGGGTTTCCATACCCGCTGCAAATCTCACGGGCTGCAGGATATGACGACACCAATACTCAGGGGTCCCTATCTCTGCTGTAGCTAGTCCCCCAGTGACATTGGAAATAATGTTGACCTGCGGGGATGAATAGGTCACCTCCTTGGCAATTTGCTCAAAATCTGCCAGCATTGGCTTCATTAAGTGAGAGTGGAAGGCATGGGAAACCTTTAACTTTTTCGTCTTGACTCCTTCTGTTTTTAGAGCAGCAATGATTGCTTGGACTGACTGAGTCTGACCGGAAATTACGACACTTTCTGGACTGTTTATGGCAGCGATCGCTACTTTTTCTGCATAGGGTTCTATCGCTTCTTGCACTTGGCTCAAGGATGCCAAAACCGCTACCATCTCACCGTCTGCGGGTAGGGCTTGCATTAAACTCCCTCTAGAAGCAATTAACTTCAGACCGTCTTCCAGGCTAAATACTCCTGCTACACAGGCGGCCACATATTCCCCGACACTGTGACCCATCACTACATCCGGTTCAATGCCCCAAGATTTCCACAATTGGGCTAGGGCATATTCGATGGCAAATAGGGCGGGTTGAGTATAGGCAGTTTCATCAATTGGTGAGGTTTCCCCTGGTTCTGGATACAAAACACTAAGCAGAGGCTTTTGTTGATACAGACGTAGAATGGTATCACATTGCTCAAGAGTTTTGCGGAAGATAGGCTCTTGTTCATAGAGTTCCCTTCCCATATTCACATACTGTGAACCTTGGCCTGTGAATAAAAAGGCAATTTTCGGGCGCTTCCTCGTGGTCACTTGACCCCTCACCAGTCCAGTTGTTTTCCCGACCGTCTCGATTGCCTTTAACTGTTGGCGCAACTGCTCGGTTGATTGAGCTACTACGGCAAGGCGGTGCTTAAAATGCGATCGCCCTGTATTGGCCGTAAAGCAAATATCTGCAATAGATGTCGTGGGGTTAGTATCCAAAAATTGCTGATAACGTTGTGCTAACTGAAGCAGGGCTTTCTCGCACTTACCAGACAGAGTTAAGATATGACACGGACGCTCAATAAACTCTTCACTTTTAACTTTTGACTTACCCCCCTTGTTAAGGGGGGCTAGGGGGGATTCGGCAAAGCCGACGCTACGCGAACGACTTTTGAATTGTTTTGGTGCTTCCTCTAGTATAATATGACCATTTGTACCGCCGAAACCAAAGGAACTAACTCCTGCCAAGCGTGGTTTTTCACCTGCTGGCCATTTCTGTAATTCAGTTGGAATCGACAATGGGGTGTTTTTAATTCGGATATATGGATTCAATTCCTTCAGGTGCAGGTTGGGTGGAATCTCCCCATGTTGCAGGGATAGAACTACCTTGATCAAGCCAGCAATCCCAGCAGCAGCTTCCAAATGACCAATATTAGTTTTGACTGAGCCAATCCAACAGGGCTGATCGGGCTCACGGTCTTCCATCAGCACTGCTTTTAGGGATTTAACCTCGATGGGATCTCCAAGAGCGGTGCCAGTGCCATGAGCTTCAATATAGCTAATCTGTGCTGGTTTGACTCCAGCCTTTTCCAGCGCCTTACGGATCACCGCTTGCTGGGAAGGACCATTGGGTGCTGTCAGTCCATTAGTTAGGCCATCTTGGTTAACTGCTGAGCCTCTTACGATTGCCTGAATATTGTCTCCATCTCTGAGGGCATCGGAAAGACGCTTGAGGACAACTACTCCACATCCCTCCCCTCGGACATAACCGTCGGCAGAAGCATCAAAGGTTTTACAACGACCGTCAGCGGCCATCATCTGTGCTTGAGAGAAAGTGATAGTCTGCTCTGGGGAAAGCATCAAGTTTACCGCTCCAACTAAACACAAGTTGGACTCAAGGCTGAGCAAACTACCGCAGGCGTAGTGGAGTGCTACCAGGGATGAGGAGCAAGCTGTATCTATCGCTACACTCGGCCCAAACAGATTCAGCACATAGGATAGGCGATTGGCAGCAACGGAAGAGGCGGTGCCCGTACCACTGTATGCATTAATGCCAGAGAAGTCCTTGTAGATAAGTCTGTGGTAGTCAGCGTTACTGATGCCGATGAACACCCCAGTTTGACTACGAGCCAGGGATTCTGGCACTATTGCTGCATTTTCTAGGGCTTCCCAGACTACCTCCAACAACAGTCTTTGCTGGGGATCTAGTCGCTGTGCCTCACGGGGAGAAATCCCGAAGAAACTCGGCTCAAACCGATCCACCTGTTCCAGAAAGCCACCCCACCGGGTGTACATTTTTCCTGATGTAGCTGGGGAAGGGTCATAAAAGGTGTCAATATCCCACCGCTCTGGTGGTACCTCGGTAATGGCATCCACGCCGTTACGCAAGAGCTGCCAGAAAGCTTCTGGAGTCTTTGCACCAGGCAAACGACAACCAATGCCAATAATTGCTATAGGTTCGATTTCATTCATCGCCTTAGTTATGTTTGTCTGTGTGTTAGCCAATTACTTCCGAGGATTCTCAATCCGACGCAGGGTAAGGCGCGAGAGGTTCATAGTTCCAGTGTGGAAACCAATCATACAAATGGCGAGGTATTTTTCATATCTGGCAACCACTTTCTCTCCTACCAGATTTACCGCTTCTTTACGGTTCGCTTTTAACCTTTTGAGCCATACCTTGAGGGTCCGTTCGTAGTGTCCCCTGTCATTCTTCAGGGCTACAATCTCGAAAATTGTCTCTGTTGCTTTCGCAATGTCCGCTAGACGAGGTAAATCAGATTCCGGAAATATTTCCTCAGCAAAAAACTTACTGAAGTCTTCTCTTCGCGAGTTCTCATAGACGATGGTTTGGATTGACATACAACCACCTGGTTTTAGCCACTCATGACAGCGCTGAAAAAATGTCCTATAGCACTCTATTTTTTGCTCTTGCGATAGTTCCAGTTTAGCAAAATGCTCAAAGGCACCGATTGATATAATTGCATCGAAAGGTTCTTCGGGAAAGTAGTCAGACCAACTTTTTAAGTTAACTTCAATTCCTGGCTGGTTGAACGACTCAATCCATTCTGCCTGAGCCTTACTCAATGTCAGACCTACGGCATGCTCAACATTGTGCATTTCCACAAGGCGTTTCAGGGTGCCACCCCAGCCACAACCCACATCTAATACTCTTTTAGCACCCCTAGCTCGGGCTTGGTTGATATGAAAATCAATCTTTCTTAACTGCGCTGATTCAAGGGTGTCATTTTCTTCCCAAAGGGCAGAATAATAGGCGTTAGTACTATGATAAAGCCAAAGTCTATAAAAATCATTACCTGCATCATAATGATGCTGGATTGCCTCAGCAGAGGCTCCCTTGTAATCAATTATATCTGCCTGATTCGAACCATCGGGATTTAGAGTTTTCACAGAATTCATAACATTATTTTATTTTTTATAAATTAATTTACGTGAGTTAATATCCTTTTCATAAACTGACTATTTAATATCAAGTTTAGTTGATGGATTCATTCCTTTAAAAATACAGGTACTTACCTCTTTACTTAGCCTTCTATTGCTAGATGCTGAGCCATAGCTTGAATAGTGGGATAATCGTACATTAGGGTTGGATCTAGCTCAAATCCCAGCCAATCTTCAAGGTCACCAGTCAGACCAACTGCTGCAGAAGAATCGAGACCATAGCGATCAAAGGGAATTTTCACATCTATCTCATCTGATTCAATTTCCAGCAGTTCGGCCAGATAGGAGACTAACCAGGCTTGAATATCTGCTTCACTTCCAGGCTTCTTGGGTGCATCTCCATTGCCATTGTTATTTTCAGAAACTGTAGACATCTCCTTAAGTTGAGAAGTTTTGAATTCCATTGTTTTAATCTCCTTAGTAATTTTGATTAGTACACTTTAACCGAATTGTTGAAAGATAAGCTAAGCAGCCTTTTTAGCCTCTATCATTCCTGCTGTAGGAGTCTTAACCTCCCAAACTAATCCAGCGAATTCAAGAGTGCGGATGATCCAATAACCCAGGTCAATTTCCCACCATTGCAATCCAAACTTTCCTGAATTCGGGAAAGCATGATGGTTGTTGTGCCAAGCTTCGCCAAAACTAGGGATAGCTAACCAAAGATTGTTTGTACTTTGTTCTTGGGTATCAAAGGGACGGCTGCCATAGAGGTGGGTGATTGAGTTGATGCTCCAAGTGACATGATGTGCCAAGAAAATTCGGACAAGCCCCCCCCACAGGAATCCCTGCCAAGCTCCCATCCACGTCCCTGTCACAACTCCACCTAGAACACCAGGGATGACAACACCCAGAATTACCCAAGTTAGGTACAATTGGTTGACTTTGGCAATGGCAGAGTCTCGCAGTAAGTCCTTAGCAAAGACTGCTGCATTTGTTACCTCACTATTCAGCATCCAGCCGATATGGCCATGCCATAGTCCGCGAATACCTTCGTAAAGGTGAGGTGAATGAGGATCTCCGGACTGGTCACTGTACTGATGATGTCGTCTATGGTTGCTTACCCAGTGAATGACCGGACCTTGAGCAGCCATAGAACCAAGGATGGCAAGGATGATTCGGACTGCAATATTAGTCTTGAAGGCGCAGTGTGCGAAGTGTCGGTGAAAACCGACAGTAATTCCGATAATAGTCAAAGCGTACATGCTGATCAACAGTGCTACTTCGACTGCACCAATCCCGGATCGCCAAAGTAGTCCAATTGCCAGAACCGACCCTAGAAAAGGAATTAAAACAGTGGCCAAGGCAAAACGTCTTTGTAGTTGTTTTAACTCATCATTGCCTATCGTTATTTTCTTTCTTAAACTTGTAACAGACTCAAATTTTGCTGTGGTGTCCAACTGCATCAACAATACTCCTGATTTGATCTAGTAATTTCCTGTTTCACAACTATTTACAAGCTTGTACTTTCTGTAATAAGGATTCGACATCAGCCTGTAAATCCCGAAACTTGGTTTTTCCCTGAGGATTGAGACTCCAATCCCCGACCACATTCAAACTGCCAGTGAGAAACTCAGCTCGACAGGCCTGACGGCGAATTTTACCGCTAGAAGTCTTGGGAATGCTGCCGGTCTTAACCAAAACCATGGCATAAACCTGTAGAGCATGCTCTGCCGTCACCGCCTGACAGATACTTGCTGCTACCTCTTTCACATCCAGCTTCCGTAGGTAACTTCGTTCTACCTCCTGAACAATCACCAGTCGCTTATCGCCTTTGAACTCCACCGTAAACGCCGCCCCACAATGAGGTCGTAGTGCTGGGTGGCTGTTTTGAACTGTCAGTTCGATGTCCTGGGGATAATGGTTTTGCCCTCGGATGATAATCACATCTTTGATTCGCCCGGTGACGAACAACTCGCCATCGAGCAAAAATCCCAAATCCCCTGTGCGCAGGAACGGTCCGGCTCCGGTATCTGCCAAGTAAGCATCAAAAGTTTCCTGGGTTTTCTGTAGTTTCCTCCAGTAGCCCATCGCCACACTCGCTCCCGACACCCAAATCTCTCCGACTTGTCCTGGTTCACTCGGAGTTAAGGACTCCGGGTTAACGATAATTACTGTTGTGTTCAGGTAAGGACGACCAACACCAACAAAAACTCGACTTTCATCCGAGGAAATTTCAGTCTCTACTACCAAATTTTGCTCAAGTTTCCCTGCTAATACCCCTTGAATAACCGGCGATTGAGTCTTTTGACCACCGGTAGCAAATAAGGTAGTTTCCGCCATGCCATAGCAAGGATAAAAGGCACTGTAGTTAAAACCACAGTTCGCAAATTTTTGGCCAAATTGCTTCAGAGTCTCTGCCCGTACTGGTTCTGCCCCACTATAAGCTAAATCCCAGCTGCTCAAGTCAAGACTAGCTAATTGTTCTGGTTTAACTTTTTTGAGGCATAAATCATAAGCAAAATTGGGTCCGCCACTGGTAGTCGCCCTATACTTAGAAATCGCCTTTAACCAACGAATCGGCTTCTGCAGAAATGCCACTGGCGGCATCAGAATACTGGGGAATCCTCCATAAATCGGCTGTAGGACGTGACCAATCAATCCCATATCATGGAACAATGGCAACCAACCGACACCAATACTCTGTTCGCTATGACCAAATGCCTGATGGATTAACTGCTGGTTGTGGATGATATTGCCATGGCTCACCATTACCCCTTTCGGTTTTCCTGTGGAACCAGACGTATATTGCAAAAACGCCAAACTCGACTGTTTTACTGATAATGGTGCAAACTCTTGACTATCAGCAACAATGGTATCGGTAGCTACCAACTTCAACTGCGCTAATTCAGCTTCCTCTTCCCACCTTTGCTCAATGTCAGCCAATATCGATGTGGTGGTCAGTGCCACATCAGCTTGAGCATCATTAACGATAGAGAGCAAGCGAGACAATTTCTGATTGCGTCTAGGAGGATAAACGGGAACCGCGACTACCCCAGCATATAAGCAGCCCATAAAAGCGCTAATGAACTCTAATCCAGAAGGGTATAATAGTAAAGCGCGTTCTCCTTGCATTGATTGCAGATGGGCTGCGATCGCTCTGGCTTGTCTATCTAATTCTCCATAGGTAAGAATTCCTGATTCTGTTTCTCCGTTTTGTAGAAAGATATAGGCACGCTGCTCAGGCATCGTTTGCGCTCTGTCGCCTAATAAATCAACTAAACTCAAGAATTTAGACTCAACATTTGGGAAATAATTTACACAAATCGCCACTATGCTCTGCTCCTGCCTTAGTAACCAATTCTCATGGGGTGACAACAAATCTCAAACCTAGATAGGTGTTAGGTGTTAGGTGTTAGGTTTTGGGTAAAATGAGCGCATCGGAGTCATTTGTATTTGCCAGCAATTGAAGCAATTTTTACAATACTTCGTCAATGATAGTTTTAATCAATCCATCCCGCAAGGGCAATTTTACCTAACACCTAACCCCATTAACAAACACCCCTGTAAGATTTTAAAGAGCGCTTGTCACCCCCTGAGTAACCAATTCAAAACTATTGCTTGCTATGATGTCCAAAACTATTGGTAGAAACAAAACTTGGACATTCTTTCTTTTGCTGCCCATTCCCTAGGGCTCCCACGAAAGCGTGGGAGCGCCCCTCTATTGACCGTTAGTTTAGGATATTGAGAGATAACATGAGTTTTCGCTAATCCTTTTGGAGTAGTTTTCGCTAATCCTTTTGGAGTGGTTTTAACTAATCCTTTTCTATAGTAATTCAGGAAGACCGCTGATTTTTATTTACCACTTTAGTTAATTTTTAAGCATCACCAAACTCAAGCTTGTAATTACAAGCTGCTAAGCACCTACACAGAATTAATTGCCTACTCCGAATCTCTATAACCCTGACCCTGAAATGCTTTGAGTTTTTAAAAATGTGCAATTAATTTTGTGTACTTGCTTATTATAGCTACAAACTAGCTAGATATTTTTTTGCTATTTTATTCTTGATGCCAAGGGTGATGTTCGGAAACCCCTATCACCGACTGCATCAAGACAATTAGAATGATAATTATAAAGAGAAATAGTTATTCGCGCTCTTGGTTCGCTTTTTCTAGGGATCACAGGAAAGCGGCGGATCGCACCGCTGCCATTTAAGCTCATGAGATAAATTTTGCCTGCTGGCTAGGCTTTTGTCTATAGAATAACCAAGCCAATAACTTAAAGATAAATAACGACTATTTAGTGCTGGATAATCAGTTTTAGGTAAATACCTTACAACTAACTTGACAAGTTCTAGGAATGAGTATACCATGATTATTAACTATCAAAGATTAATGATTTTCCCAGTTATATCATAACTTGGGATATTTTTTGTTTGAACGTTGCTTTTGTTTCCAACGCTCGACACCTATAGGTTAGTAGCTAATAGTACTCGTACCTTACTAAGTGGCGTCATGATAAGTAAGTGATTGTGGGTTTAATTTTAGAGAATCCTATCAAATTATATAGTAAAAAAACACGACTTGGCAAGTTAATCGATCAATCTTGCTAGTTTTCACTGCTCAGGGTAGGGGTGCAAGTTATAGTACACCCATCTTGTCAATAAACTGGGTATAGTTATCAATAAGCCTGGCATTATTGTACTTGTTGACGAAATACCAGATAGTTGATATATGTAGTGTTTATTGACTTCAAACAACACAATATTAGTATATATAGGATTCAAACAAATAGATGGATTTTTTCTGGAGTAAAATTTAAACACATCTTATTTTTAAATCCCTACTAGTAGATCGGAAATTTATATCCTAGAGATTATTTCAAGGGTGATTAACTCTATAGCCTCCTATTTGGAGTTACCCATATCTGTAATCAAGTTTTGGAATAACCTAAGACTCTAGGGAGTTTTAAGCACCCTATTTAACCAGGCAACCTCAAACTTGGCAAGCAAGGGTACCATGAACAACGCCAAGACAGATATCTTGACGATGGGGGCAGAATTACACTTACCACCCATTTATTTTGTTGTTCTTTGGATATTATACTAATTGATTTACTCGAAAAAATCAAGTCCTATGAAGCATTAATTGTCAATAATGAAGTCATTATGAAGGATGACAGATGAATTCTAAAGTAACGATTAAGAGAGCATATATAATAAATTATACCACATTTTATACTTCATTTCGAAGAATAATCAAGTTACAGAATGGTAAGAGCTAATTTATCAAGTAAATATAAAGATAAGTAGTCGGACAAAAGTAAAATTAACTGTTGAAATAGGGAGCAGGGAGCAGGGAGCAGGGAGCAGAGGGACTTTTGGCAACTTTACACAAGTTAATATAGTGAGATTTATTTTTGTTCAGGTACTTAGCAGCGGCATTCGCATCTAAATTCTATAAGCCTTACTCAAAAAATATTTCACCATTAATAAGCCAAACTACTTATCGTATGAATCTCATATCCACTAGGCATTTCAAAATAAGATGCGTTTACCCTGATCAAGACAGGAAGTACATAGCAATGCTGCCAATACGATAAGTTGATGTTGCCTAAATCTCAGACCATGACTAGAAAAGCCTATAAAAGTGATATCACAGATGCACAGTGGCAGCTCATTGAAGCCTTAATTCCACCAGCCAAAACCGGAGGACATCCTCGTACTGTCAAGCTTATAAACTAACCGTAAATAATTTTTCAAACTATTGCTTAGCAATAATTTTCGATATCATATAGATAATTTAACATATAGCGTTTTTCCTACCTATGAGGTACACTCTTGATTGGCGCTTATTGCCTTAAGACCTTCTTAATTCAGCATAGCTGCCTTATGCCTTCTGCCTTCTGCCTTAAAAAGATCAGCTTTGTCATCATGACGCTGAGAATTGCTATAACAGATACAGAAAAGCCTTAAATAATTGGTCTATTGGCTTGCTGTTTAACAATTTCCCACAGATTTGCGCTGCGCTGACGGGAGCTGGCTAGCTGGTCATGGGAGGCTTTCAATTCTGCACGATATATTCCTTCAAGGGTACTGAGTTTAGTGTCATATAGTGTTTTTGCCTGACGCTCAATTTCAGCCTTGCTAGCATCTAGTGGTACTTCAATCCTAATCAAAAACGAACCACTGCTCTTCTTTTCGATAGCTTGGATTGATAGGTATTCTTCACCGTATTCTTCCCTGAGCTGTTGAAAGGAAAGCAAAAAAGCTTTCCAGTCAATACCATCACTGAATGTCAGGTCAACAGTTTCCAAGGCTTTCTGAAACAGATAAGTAAAATCTCCTCGGGCAAAGTTTTGAGTTTCATTCTTAGGGCGACGTTCAATGAATTTGTCTTGTGTATAGTCATATTTTAGATAAGCATACTCACAAATCACATGCTTCAGCTTCGTGCCCTGATTAATTTTCCAATCTTCCAGACAAGCTCCGGTAAAGATTACTTCAGTAAAATTACAGTCTAATGCTTGAGTCCTAATCAGGTAAGCATCCCTTAGGTCAGCCTTGGTCAGGTTAGCTTCGCTCAAATCAGTCCCGCTCAGGTCAGCCCCACTCAGGTCAGTCTTGGTCAGGTCAGCTTTATGGAAGTTAGCTCCACTAAGGTCAGCTTTGCTGAGGTTAGCTAGGCTCAGGTCAGCTTTGCTGAGGTCAGCCCAACTGAGGTCCGCACCTCTGAGGTCAGCCTGGCTTAGGTCGGCATTTCTAAACTCAGCCAGACTGGGGTTAGCACCACTAAGGTTAGCCCTGCCAAGGTAACACCCACAAAGGTCTGTTTTGCTGAGGTTAACTCTACTGAGGTTAGCCTTGTAGAGGTTAGCAGAGCGGAGCTTAGCTTTGCAAAGGTCAGACTTGTAGAGGTTAGTCTCAATTAGGTTAGCGCCGCTGAGGTTAGCCTCGATCAGGTTAGCCTTGTAGAGGTTAGCAGAGCGGAGCTTAGCTTTGCAAAGGTTAGCCTGGTTAAGGTTAGCCTTGATCAGGTTAGATAAACAGAGGTTAGCCTCAAGGAGATTAGCCTCGCTGAGGTTAGCCCCTCTTAGGTTAGCTACATTGAGGTCAGCTTTGATCAGGTTAACCCGCCTGAGATCAGCCCTACTGAGGTCAGCCCCTCTTAGGTTAGCCTCACTCAGGTCAGGCTCTAGGTTAGGATTCTCCCTCCGCCACTGATTCCAGGCATCTATCCCTCGTTTGAGCACAGCCAAATGCTCTTTGTCTGCCATGATGCAATTCGATCCCAATATACAAAAAAACGCTCACAATAGGGCAGCTTCATGGTTCCTTCTGCTTGATCCTAGTCGTGTCGGCACTATCCAGTCCACAGGTATTAGGGTCTGAATATATTTGTCTATACGGATGCTATAGGCACCCTTATATCTAACACCATACCCAGTTATCCCCAATCCTTCCGGAAATTTTTTAGATGAACTACCACAACTTGCGATCGCGTTACTAAGGCCGGGAGTCCTAAGTAGCGCTTGCTTCTGAGCAAAGCGCGAGATCCACGTTATGGTGTTAGCTGATCTGACAAGTTTTTTTCTTGACAGCATTTCTGGTATTTAAAATTTCATAATACTAACTCATTATTAGGGGCACAATTATGCTGAATTATAGCATTTATAAAATAGGTGAGGTACATAAGTTTTTGTTTTTCGTAAATAGGGAACTCAGAATAGGGAACTCAGAATAGGTAACTCAGAAAAAATACTGTGTACCTCATGAATATGAATAGCGCTATATATCAAGAATTAGATATAGCATTTGTAAATAGATCATGAAAACCAATCCTGTGTCTTGAGGCAAAGCGCGATTGGGGGTAACCCCCCGTATTAAAGCACTGCATCCCTTGATCAGAACACCAAAAACTCCTCGGATATCTTGACACTCTTCCGTGATCCGAAGTTCCCTGCTCCGAAGTCTTGATGCAAAGTGCGACTGGGGGAAACCCCGGTATTAAGGCGCTGCATCGCTTTTTATATCAATCCTAGGTTAACATCTAAACTAAAAATGCTATAGCAGTATTGAAATTATTTGTTTACTGTTGATCAAAAAAACTGGACTAAATGTTACTGAAACAGTATAGCCGGGTTTTGCCTGAGTTTGTGTCTAGAGTCTCTGTTTCTAGACTCTATAAGAACGCAAAGCATATAGAAAGATTATAATTCAACTACTAATCACCAAGATTTTCTGATGCCTGACATCACACTAGGGGATTTAATCACATTGATTTTCCGAGAGATCACTGACACATTGGAAGAAACAAGTGATCGGGGTGCTGAACCATTGAAGTTACAGGTCAGTGATGTGGATGTTGAGATTCCTGCCCATCTACGCCTGCAAACTGACCCCCAGTCTTTACCAGAAAAGTCAACTAGAGTGATAGTTACAATGCCATCAGCTCGTGAAACTCGGCCAGTTGGTAGTAATGGTCGTATCCGAATCACTATCACTACTGAAGACAAAAGGTAAAGGATAAACTATTGCATGTATAGCAGTTATCAATTGGGTGAGGTACCCCGCCCTTGGAGTGACGCGGGAGTAGAGAAGTCAGAAGAGGGAACTTCGGATCGATGAGTACTGATGAGTCCGTAACAGAGGATAACGAAGAATGGCAGTTGGCGGAATTGGTGGATGCGATCGCATCGGAAATTGACCATGCGGCAGATACTCTGTCCCTCAAATCCTATGCTCGTGGTAAGTCTTTGGCTATCAAACAGCTAAACCTGGATTTGGAAGTAACAGTGCGCCGTGGTCGAGATGGGGAAATTTGGTTTCGGACGGTTGTTGATCCCAAGGAAAATGGTGCTACTGTTCTCAAATTGGATTTTACCCAAGTACCAACACCGCGGAGGCGTCGAATGCACCAGCGAAAACTCCTTGGATCCCTTGGCTTTCTCGTACTCGTGGTC
>NZ_JAAHIG010000096.1:0-26988 GCF_010692305.1 Moorena sp. SIO4G3
CATTAAACTAATCCGCTTGTGTTGAATGTATTAATTCCACCTTCTACAAGTGCAATCACACTGGCCGAAGGTGGTATGTTAATTTTCTACCTTAGGCAGAAAGATAATAAACTATAGCAATCCTATCTAATTCGTGAAATATATAGGATTGCTATTGTATAGCAATCTCACGTTTAATTACACAACTTTTCTTATTACAACCGGTGAAGAGACAACAGGCTCCACCATAAATTGATTTTATTTCTTCGCTTTCATTGCTCAGCTCCATCATAAAGCTTTCTGAATCGTTAAACAACTCAGCACCAGTTAGATTAAGAGCTGAAAGATCGTTGACATTAATATTAGCCATGTGGATTTTTATCCAATAATCAATGTGTGTTCTTTGCCAGAAATCAATTACTAATGTTTGATTCCTATTTTAATCCTATTCAAATTAATTTACTATGTCTAGATTTTTTAGAGATTATTGATGCTAAAACCAAAACAATTTTGTCACAAAATTACATGTATTTACCTGCCGCTAAACCTAGTAATAAATCACAAGTAACCTATAAATTACCTTGAGCATTATTCTGATAGTTAACCTCTCTTTAATTTATCGAATTAACTAAACTAATTATGTCCACAAAACTATTGGAACTGAGAAAAACCATAAAAAATAGCCCAAGATTACTCTTGGACTAAAAGACTAAGATTAATTTCTAGCAGTTCTACGAACGGCAGACGAGTTTCTATCAGGGTGACCTCAACCCCACCGAGAAAGTTAATTTTACTCCCAAATCAGAACAGAAGGTAAAGATTCTGGAGAGGCTAAACGCAACAATTGATAACCTACACCCGCACTTCCCCTGAAAAAACTAGGGCTGAAAACGGAGTTAGGCAAATGAGTTAAAAAAGCATATGCTCCATTTTCTTTGGCCTTGTTAACTACCGATGCAGCCTGTTCCCTAGCTGTGTTTAACCATTCCTGATTGCCAAGTTTTTGAGATGCGAGGACAAACAGTTCATTTCTGCCTAAATTTCCGCAGCAGAGATGGTCTATATCTTCTGTATTAAGAATTCCATACTTCTGGGTAGTTTCTAAAGCTATATTAATATCGGCGTAAATTTCCTCTGTCTCTAAAATTGATAAGCCAGCTAAGCGAGCTAATCCAATTCCAGCACTGCCATGACACCAAGTATACATGAAGTTGATTTGATTCGTATCTTCCGATAAACGAAAATCTGGCCAGTTGCGGACTGATTGATCAAAAACACTCTGTTCATATTCAATTGCTTCTTTCGCCGCATCTAAATACACTATGTTGGATGTAGCAGCATATAGCCTCAGTAAGGACAAAGATATACCCGATGCCCCGTGAGAAAATCCAGTTAATGGTTTATTACTTTCTATAGTGACCCATGCTCTAGGGACAGTATCAGTTCGCTTGGATAACAAATGTTCACCACAGGCGATCGCTTTATTTACTATCCCTTGTTCACCTGTTTGAGAATAGAGGGCTAATAAACCCGGAATCGCTCCTGCTACTCCCCACATCAGATCTAGCTTGTCATCAGTAGCAATTACCTTTTCTGTAAGTAGTTTGGCAGCTTGCTGGGCATCTTCTAGAAGAGTTGGCTCTTTTAAAAACTGGCTAATTTTTACTAGGCTGTATATCATACCACCTATACCCAATAAACCAAATTCAGACCGCAGTATTTCTGGGCGAACCTCTGCTTTTTTTAGTGATTGTCGTAAAGGGGATAAAGCCGCTAAAGCTACCTCTTTAAATTCTGGCTCACCAGTAATTTTTGCTAGAGCTGCTAGGAATAGGCTAACTCCAGCTCGCCCCGTAAATAAGGAATCATCCAATCGCCCAAGTTGATAGCGGTGCGCCTTGGATATATAATCTAAATCAATCCAGTTGCAGCCGTCACCAGTCTGAATCCTATTGGCGACAAGACTCTTGCCAATTGCTATAGCTTCGTCCAGTAATTCTTCAGGATTCAATGAAGAGAATTGGGATAAACTTCCCTGTAAAGCAGCACTGTTCTTAGTCAAATGGGCATACTTAGCATAAAAACTCGCCCGAATCAATTTAATTTGCCTGGCTAAATCATTTTCATCAAGACTTGTTATTTTAGCAATTAACCGTTGGTAACTGGATGTTTTAAAGAAGTGCTTGATTGGTTGAGCTGATGCCAACTCTAGGGCATCACTATGACAAGATACTGTAAAATAGGGAATATCTAGCTGTTGTAAAGAGGTCGTTTCTGCTCCTAATAGTTCTTTAAAGTCTAAGGTTTCTTCACCCATTAAGTAGTGACGGCTGAGAAAATCGATCAGAATGCTATAGTCCGCGCCATTACGCAAATATTGAGGACTGAGGCTGCGTTTCGAGACCATACCATAGGTGAGGGTTGGGCGCAGACTAAATCGAGACTTTAAAAATTGTAAGCCTGAGAGGGGACTTTCTTCCCCTAGGAGCATTTCCCGATTTTTACTTAACAGGTGATAGATTTCTTCAAAACCAGTGACGATTTCCTCAACATAGTTCTTAGCTGAGACAGTTTTCCCGTCTAGAATTACCACATTAGTCCCGGCAGGAATAATCACAGTGTTGGGAGCTAAGTGCATCCCATCGGTGTTAATAAATTTCCACTCCCGAGAGGAATTTATTTGCTTTGGCCAAATATTACCTAGGACGCTGGAATCTTGAGGATTTGCCGAGTAGATATCACCTTCCCAACCAGGTAAAAAGCCTGTATCAAGCACTGAATACTTAAACCAGTCTTCCGATTCAGTCACGCTGTGCTGTACAGGATGCATCAACAAGTCAGCATCGATCAGACTAGGATATTCACCACTAGCAACCACATTTTGATTATCACAACTACTTGCTCCTAATAGATGGAGCAGTGATAATAACATACCTGCTCTGTGATAGAACCGTTGAACTGCGGCTTGATTGTCACAAGGTTGGTGCTCAATAAATTCAACCCATCCATATCCCTGGCGATTGAGAATCTTAGTTAATTTGAAGGTTAAGGATGTTTCCTGGTGGTTGCACCAGTCTAGTAACTGATTGAAAGCAACATCTAAACCCAAGTCTTTGGGCTTATACACCACTTTAATTCCGGAAGAGAAGGTAAGAGCTAAAACTGAGCGTCTACCCTGGTGGGGATTGGAGAGGGAAGTCTCAATTGCTTGGACGTTTCCTAGACTTGCCTGATCATAAAAGGTACGTTCAATTGCTGAGAAATCCTGTTGTAGACGTTGGATAAATTCAGTAGTAGATTCTACCCATAAATCAAGGGTTGTCGCTATCAGGCGACCTAAAACTGGGTAGCGATTGAAAAATGCCAGCCCCCCATCTTTGAGAAGATTTTTAAAAAAAGTATTATAAATAATTCGACTTTCTTGGGGAGTCGTTTGGTTAGCAGGGGGGTTAGCTTCACGGAATGTGTTAAATTCAAATAGTAAGGTTTCTGTGCCTAAATTAACCAGTTGTTGCAGCAAGCTCCTTTCTAGGGCTGCGTAGGCTTCTTGGCTCAACAACGCCAGAGGACTATTTGCCGATAATCCAGTAGATAATTTACTGCGCCCTACTCGGATAAAGGGTAAATAAAAGTCTTCAAATGGTAATGGATTTTGGGACTCAAGTGGAGAGTTTTCTTCCCCCTCTAGAGTTAGCCATAAAGCAGCGCTAGTTTCAATTAATTCTTTGAGGGTTTCTGCCCAGGTTGGTAAGGTGTAATCTTCTCTAAACTCTGCTGTTTCTAGTAAGTTACGGACTGTCGTTAAGTCTAATCCATCCCACTGAAGGCGCTGTTTAAGTTGTTGTTCTCCTCCCAGGAGTTTAGACCAGGTATTGAGGCGTTCTTCAATCAGATCATGATCTTTTTGGGCAATAACATTTTGGTAACAAGGGTTATTGATCCGCTCTGATAAAAACGTGGCGTTAATGGCTATAGTCGCGATTGGTGATATTTGTGACCCTATTACTGGCATGCTACTAATCTCTCGACGTGGTAAGTTAGTTATAAAGTTTTTTTAAAAAAGGTTTAATTTTTGATTACTTGAATAAAGATACTGAAATCTTGTTAGCGTCTTCTTGAACCGACCCTAATGAATGTCTGTTGTTGACTCTGTTGTCATCATACTTTGATTAATTGAGTTTGTTTAGTTGTTTGATGATTTATTGATGTCCAAAGAAAAACTTTTTTGTCATAAAGTTATATGTATTTCTCTGCTGATCAACCTAGTGATAGCTCACAATTAACCTATACCAGTACTCTTATAGTTAACCTCTCGCTAATTTACCGAATCAACTAAAACAGTTATGTCCACAAAACTAGTGGAGCTGATAAAAACCATAAAAAAAAGCCCAAGATTACTCTTGGACTACAAGACTAAGATTAGTTTCTACCAGTAATTGGCTAAGGCATTTTCGTCCTTAGTTGATACAGTCAACTTTTTTACTATTGTGACTAAATTAACAAAGGAACTGCCTCGGCTCCGACCGTATCCAGTTCGCCAGGTTCGACGGGGATTACCTCAAACCCAGCATCCAGAATTCCAGAGTAGTTTGCGATCGCTTCCAAGGCATTGGAGCAGGGAGTAGGGAGTAGGGAGTAGGGAACAGGGAAGAGAAAAGAAGGAATAGGGATGCGCTGCATCAAGACAGGGAATCAACCTCAAAAAATACTGTACCTCATAACTGAGATAAACGTTATATTTCTGTTTAATTATACGTGGATTACTTGAGTGTGTTTAGTTTTTTTAAAATTTATTGATGTCATAAGTAAACCTTTTTTGTCATAAAGTTATAGGTAGTTATAGCAAATTAGCTTAGGTTAAAAGTCGTAGGTTTTAGGGAGTAGGGAGTAGGGAGTAGGGAGTCGGGAGTAGGGAGCAGGGAGTCGGGAGTCGGGAGTCGGGAGTCGGGAGTCGGGAAACAATCTTGTGTATCTGATCCCTAGGAAAAACGATTTATAGCGTTTATTGCATTTATGAAGTACGCTTATCAAGCTCAAAGTCCCCCTTTTTAAGGGGGATTTAGGGGGATCACTTTGTCCCTCATATGAAGTACGCTTATCAAGTTCAAAGTCCCCCTTTTTAAGGGGGATTTAGGGGGATCACTTTGTCCCTCATATGAGGTACCCTTGTCAAGCTCAAAGTCCCCCTTTTTAAGGGGGATTTAGGGGGATCACTTTGTCCCTCATATGAGCTACGCTTATCAAGTTCAAAGTCCCCCTTTTTAAGGGGGATTTAGGGGGATCACTTTGTCCCTCATATGAGCTACGCTTATCAAGTTCAAAGTCCCCCTTTTTAAGGGGGATTTAGGGGGATCACTTTGTCCCTCATATGAGGTACCCTTGTCAAGCTCAAAGTCCCCCTTTTTAAGGGGGATTTAGGGGGATCACTTTGTCCCTCATATGAGGTACCCTTGTCAAGCTCAAAGTCCCCCTTTTTAAGTGGGATTTAGGGGGATCATATTGTACCTGATGGGAGAGAGAATTGCTATATCTCTAATTTAGGTAGTAAAGTAAAACAGTTATGTCAACAAAACTAGTGGAGCTGATAAAAACGATAAAAAGCTGACGGATAAATGCTTACTGTTTTAGGAGTGCGCCCAGCCCTATGGTTAAAATTACTAGTTAAAAAAAAGCGTTACCGTAGCGTATCTTTCAGAGAATCGCTAATTTTATAAAAGGTATTCTCTGAAAGATACACGCTCATTGCATTTCATTTTTGCCCTTTGGCTGGTGCGTTACGGGACGGATTGTCCTAAAACTTACAATAAAATAAGGGCGATCCCGTCCCTAACGCACCCTACTGGCTGGTGCGTTACGGGACGGATTGTCCTCAAACTTACAATAAAATAAGGGCGATCCCGTCCCTAACGCACCCTACTGGCTGGTGCGTTACGGGAGGGATTGTCCTCAAACTTACAATAAAATAAGGGCGATCCCGTCCCTAACGCACCCTACTGGCTGGTGCGTTACGGGAGGGATTGTCCTCAAACTTACAATAAAATAAGGGCGATCCCGTCCCTAACGCACCCTACTAACTATGACCCCTCTTCAAATCCAGACATAATTACAATTTTCAGGTTTCAATTAGCTGCAAGCGATCGCTTATAGCGTTTCTCGTAGCTATGAGGTAGAGATTATTTTTTCCCTCTTCCCTATTCTCTCTTTGCTCTTTCCTGCTCCCTGCTCCCTGCTCCCTGCTCCCTGCTCCCTAAAAACCAGAAATTTGTACCTCATGGGTATAAGACTTGCTATAGTTTTTTATTACCCCTAAAACTCCCCAAAAAAAACTTTTTAAAAACCCTTGACAATTAAAAATATAATCATTACAATAATCATTGTAAACCGAGATTTACTTCTTATTTATGTCAACAAAATTCAGTCAAAACTTCAAGAAACAACCTGCTCATCACACTCTCAAAGGTTCTCGTGAATCAGTCATCTATAGTATGCAGATGCTTTACTCCCTAGGCTATGCAGAGATTGCTGAATGGACCCCTCTGGAAGCCACTGATGTTCCAGGGGAAGTGATCACTACAATAACCAAGTATTGGTTGTTGCCATAACACCTTAAATCTTTGGGGGGGTTTCCCCCCCGGCCTTGGTTTTGGTCTGGTTTTGTAGCGCGGCCTTTGGCCAATCAGATCAGAGCAGGTTAGGTTTGCTAATTTTGTGACATAAAAAATTGAAATAGCCGTAGATAGTATGTCTACGGCTATTTTTTTTTAACTTATATAAAAATGGAATCGGGAATCGGGAATCGGGAATTGGGAATCGGGAATTGGGAACAGGGAACAGGGAAAAAATACTGTGTACCTGATAGCTATGAAAAACGCTGTATGTCTAATTTATGGAATCAACTAAACTAGTTATGTTAACAAAACTGTTGGCAGTTATAAAAACCATAAAAAATAGTCCAAGAGTAGTCTTGGACTAAAATACTAAAATTTATCTATAGCGGAAATGTTAGGATGCAGAATGTGGGTTACAAAAGTTACTACTGCGCAATTAAATAACCGACAAGAATCCACAAAGTAGGATGACCACCTTTAACATCTAGTTGATCATCAGATAAATCCATCATAAAGCTTTCAGAATCATCGAAGAGGTTAGCACCAACAGGATTTAGGTCAGAAATTGCAATATTAGCCATGGTATTTTTCTCCAATAAATAATTTATGTGTGTTGTAATGTGTGTGGTGTATAGGAATCAATTAGTAATGTTTATTTACTGTTTTAATCCTATTCAAATTAATTTCGTTTGTCTAGTAAATTTATAGCTTATTGATGCTAAAGCAAAAACACTTTTGTCCCTAAAATAGATGTAGCTATCTGCTGCTAAACCTAGTCATAGATCATAACTAACCTATACATTACCTTTTTCACTATTATGATAGTTAACCTCTCGCTAATTTACCGAATCAATTAAAACATTTATGTCCACAAAACTAGTGAAGCTGAGAAAAACCATAAAAAAAAGTCCAAGATTAATCTTGGACTAAAAGACTAAAATGATTGAATTATTTTAGGCGTGAGGCTGAACTACTTATATCCAAACACTTATAACTATCTTCATACTTCCCATTCAAGAGAAAATTGCCCCTTCAAGTAAAACAACGAGGAATGATATTATTAGAGTTACCATAGTAATCCAGAATTTCGTGAGTCCGCCGAACCATACACTCCAGCAGAATTGCCAGATTCTTCTTAACCACTACTTGTTCTTGTGGTGACACATAAGCCACTTCTGCCAGGAGAATCGAAGTGATTTGGTCATGTGCCCCTTCTTCATTGATACCGGCATGGAGCAGGATGGGTTTATAAAATTCCGGTGGTAACTCCAAGGCTTGGGACTGCTGCTTAAACAACTGGTGGAATACCTTGTCATCTTCCTCAAACAACAACAGTGCAGCCTTAAAGCTCAGGGGATGCTGCTTGGCAAAAACGGCCAGGGTCGAACAGACTGCGAAAGTCATGGGTAGGGGCTGCATCCGTTGCAGTTGATCACCTTCGATGTCCACACTCTTCAAGGAATTCTCAATCAAACGGTCATGGTGCAACTCAGACACAAAAAATTCCTGGAGAAGTTTTTGTGTCTGAGGGGATTCATAATTGGCTAAGGATGGCGCTAACAGTCTAGGACAAAGATGGGTAACGTGATAGGATTCCAAAGCATAACCAATCAACTGGTTTCTGGTAATGGTCTGATCAGCCATCTTTTCTGAGAAAGGAGAAAGGGGAAATTGCCCCTTCATGCGGTTAAGAAATCGGCACAACTCTCGATAGAACTGCTGTCCACTCACCCCACGAGATTC
Organism: Moorena sp. SIO4G3; assembly: GCF_010692305.1. Taxonomy (NCBI): domain Bacteria; kingdom Bacillati; phylum Cyanobacteriota; class Cyanophyceae; order Coleofasciculales; family Coleofasciculaceae; genus Moorena; species Moorena sp. SIO4G3. Next base: position 8,331 of record NZ_JAAHIG010000096.1, read on the forward strand.
CACTTCTTGATGGGTTTCTATCAGTAGACCCCGGCGATCCAGCTCAGCGAGGAGTTCGGGAATATCCTCTTGGATTCCTGGACAGGCCAGACCCAATTGCTCTGGGGACATACCCCCCGCTTGCAAAAGCCTTAGCAGTTGGACAGTTTCCTTCTCGTATTCCGGCTCAACCGCGATCGCGCATCCTTGATCGCCATAATGAATTTCAACTTCTGTGTCCTTGAATTCAAAAAATACCCGATTTTTGAACAGTGGCTGTTGGAATAAAACCTTTGTTAATGACATATCGTAAAGGGAATAGGGAGTAGGGAAAAAATAGGGAACAGGGAACAGGGAACAGGGAACAGGGAGTAGAGTGCGTAGGGTGCGTAGGGTGCGTTAGGGACGGAAAGCCTCTGATTTTCGGCCTCTTCGCCCCATAGACAGACCGTCCCGTAACGCACCACCCACGGAAAGCCTCTGATTTTCGGCCTCTTCGCCCCATAGACAGACCGTCCCGTAACGCACCACCCACGGAAAGCCTCTGATTTTCGGCCTCTTCGCCCCATAGACAGACCGTCCCGTAACGCACCACCCAAGGACTTAAATTGCCGAAACTCGCCGCAGTAAATGACTGGCAGACGAGTAATGATTCCAGATAGCTGTGTAGAAATTGTTGTAGATTTCAACAAACAGGTAAGTTTGTCTTCTAAATCGCTGCTTTGTTTGGCGATCAATGTGAGGAATTTCTTGAAAGATGCGACGGCTTAAGTTTTCTGGTTCGAGTTTTAGCTTGCTGTTTGCCAGTTGTCTAATCGGGTTGATAAAGCCAGAATCTAGTTCAACACGCTCACAAGCAAAACTATAAAATTCAAAATTCTTACGGGTCTGACCTGCCAAAAATCCCAGGGTACTCAAGAAAAACAGTGGCTCAAAGTTTGCCCAATAGGTCAAAGCATTGCACATCCCCATGGTTTCTGGGAGTGGCATGGTATCCGCGAGTTGCTCACGGCTAATGCCAATAGCATTAAGTGCTGCCATTACCAGTTCCTGGTCTTGGCGGTATTCTTGAGTGTAGCGTTCGTTGAGCAATTGTCGAACCTTTGTAGAGCTTTGGAAGCTAAGTCCAGGAGAATCAAAACAGCACTGTTGAGTAATAAAGTGGTAATGCTCTATTAGAAAACCATATATAACGTTGATTGGCAGTTGGGATGTCTCTGACTTGATGGATTTCAGGAAGAGATTTTCATCAACCTGCTGATTGAGCAATTCAGTGGTCAAATCTTCCAATTCCAGCAACGTGTCGATGCCTGAATTAACCCTAACCTGAGCAACGTCATCCAGGAAGTTCTGTTCGTCCAGGTGACGCACAATAGTATTGAACAACTCAGAGTTATTAGCCGAGAACATTTGTTGCAGTTCAGTCATACTCTTAGTCCCGTCCATCAGAGAGATGAACTTTTTTAAGATTTTTCCTGATTGACTGTTAACCTGAAATGCGAAATCTCGACCATCCTGAGAAAAAATAAGCTGATCTTGATAGTAGTTAACCTTACAGGCTAATTTGGGACGAAGCACTGAAGGCTGTTGTGGTTTTTTCTCCTGAAATTTCCCCTCGGATAACTCTGGTTCTAAAACTGAGGTGACTGTAGAATCTTCCTGGAGAGGGGGAAGGGTATACTTAGACATCGACTGACTCCCTGATCAGAACGTTGGACAATAGTTATACTGATTTGATTGCTCAAACCTTCACTCGTGACAGCTCCTACACTGACCTTGCAGGTTCAGTGTAGGCTTCCCAGCCAGTCCGGCTATCGCTTAGGAGGCGCTGGGCTTTAAGAACGGACTGCCCTTCCGCTCTATTTTTTATATTTATTGCTGCATTGTGATCTCTGTCCAAGCTACAACCGCAGTGAGGACAATCGTGCCAACGGACATGCAGTTTTTTAGGGACTCTTTTACCGCAATTGGAGCAATTTTGTGAAGTATTCTGGGCGCTTACCGGAATCGCCAACAAGCCAGCATTTAAGGCTTTGCTTGCCAGGATTGCCAGAAAGCTAGACCACCCAGCGTCCAATACAGATTTAGCCAATCGGGATTTAGCAAGTCCCTTGATATTTAACTTTTCGTGAGCAATTACATCGTATTTTAATAGTAAATAATTAGCGGTTTTAAAGTGAAAATTTTTACGTTTGTCTGCTACTTTTTTGTGCTGTTTTCCAAGCTGTTTAATAGCTTTGAGTCTATTCTTTCCTCCTTTTTTTCGTCGAGATACTCTTTTCTGGATGACTCTTAGCCTTTTTTGAGACCTTCGATAGTACTGAGGAATGTTTACTGTTTCCCCTTCAGAAGTGGTCAAGAATTCTTTAAGGCCAACATCAATCCCAATTATAGAGTCAGGGTTAATGTCAGGCTTAACTTCTGGAACAGTCTTATCTTCTAAAGATAAGACCAAATAATAACCATCACACTTTTTGGTTATTGAAGCAGTCTTTATCTTAAAGCCATCAGGAATAGGGCGGTGTAACACAATCTTGACTTTTCCTATCTTTGGAAGGTTAATCAAGTTGCCCTCCAGGCACCCTTCTTTCATCTGAGGGTAAGTAAAAGTACGGTAACGGTGCTGTTTTTTGAATCTAGGTCTACCGCTTCGTTTTCCGTTGCTATCTCCTTTGATGAATCTATCGAAAGCTAATTTGACTCTTTTAACTACATCTTGAAGCACTTGAGAATAAATTTCCTTATACCAAGGATGAGTCTTCTTGAGATTGGGTAGAGTCTTTTTCTGAGAGTAGTAGTCTGGATTATCCCTTAATCCAGGCAAATAGCAGACAAGAGGGCAAGCATTAATTGAGCAACGATTTTCTTCGTACCATCTAAATCGATCCGCTAACAAGTAATTGTATTGAGCACATAGCATTGATAGCCAGTGATCTATCTTATCCTGTTGATGTTTTGTCGGTTTTAGCCGGTACTGGTACGCAATTATCATTTGATTTGCTATGCCTGTTTATCGACCTAGTAAAATTATAGTTAACGTACAGCCACATGTCAAGTCACAATGAAAGATAAAAAATTAACAATCAGGATTACCAATTTTGAAAAAAGACAGTTAGCACAAGAAGCAGATCGACGCGGAATGACCCAATCAGAGTTAATAAGGAGCTTAATAGCTCGCTTCCCTGTTCGCGTAGCGTCGGCTTTGCCGAATCCGAAAGACTCTGTGCAAAATTCATCCCTGGAGACGAAACCTTAGATAGTGGAGCTTTATTACATGCATATTTAACCCTTTTGCGCATAACCGACTAACCATAAAAGCTCCACTATCTTACGGTAACTTTAAGCACCTATGCTACGCATTAGGATGTGGGGCTTTTTTTGCCGGACAGCTAAAGTTACTATTCAGCAGTGAAGGTATTTTGTAAGCATTCAGCTATCAGTTATCAGTTATCAGCTTTCAGCGATTAGCGCTACGCGCACGCGTGCGCGTTCAGCTTTCAGTTTATGTGCTACTAGATCGGTGCTTTTGAATAAAATAAGCTGACGGCTGACGGCTGACGGCTGAATGCTTACGGTATTTGGTCAAAAGAGTTTACAGGATTGCAGCGGTATATGGGAAGGTGCAAATGGTATTTCTAGTAGTAAATCGAGTAGTGGTTAAGCAATTACAGCTCTTTTGTACTGAAAGTACTGGCCATATAATACGTCCTCCCATAGCCTGTTCAAGCTCATCATTACTCAGTTCGTTCATAAAACTTTCAGAATCGTCGAACAAGTCAGCCCCAGTGGGTTTGATGTCCTTAACTTTGATCTTTGCCATTTTAACTTTACTCCAATAAACGGTTGTGGTTGATTAGAAATCAATTAGCCATGTTTGATTCCTGCTTTTTATCCTACTTATATCAGTTGCTCTTGGCTCTTTTCAATCAAGTTTATTTATGCTAAAACTGAAACAATTTTGTCACTATCAAAAACTCAATAAGTTCTACCATAGGAGACTGTGTAAGGGGAGCATGTCACTTATCCAGAACATTTGTACTAAATCTATGGCTACCCCATGTAGCAATCCGTGTAGGAATTGTGATAATTTTGTTCCCTGTTCCCTACTCCCTGTTCCCTGTTCCCTTTGGTATGTGTGTTAGCTGGTTCTGATAGTACATAGTTCATAGGTTCTGCCACCTTGACCTGCTCCCATGAAAAACCCTGTATCTCTAATTAGGGAATCAACTAAAACAGTTATGTCCACAAAACTATTGGAACTGATAAAAACTAGAAAAAATAGCCCAAGAGGTAAGCATTCAGTTATCAGCTATCAGCTATCAGCTACGTCCCAGCGTCGAAGCCTGTGCCACGCACGCTACTTGAGGTGCTTAAGCGCTACGCGCACGCTACTTGAGGTGCTAATGGGCGTTCGTCCCAGCGTCGAAGCCTGTGCCACGCTACACCAAACAGCTTTTGAATAAAATAAGCTGACGGCTGACGGCTGAACGCGCACGCGTGAGCTTTTAGCTCACGGCTGAATGCTTACCCCAAGAGTAGTCTTGCACTAACTGAAATAATTTTATGGTAAGCATATGCGCTACACATGGTGCTACTTGAGGTGCCGTCAGTTGTCAGCTGTCACCTGATAGCTGACAACTGACGCTTGCTTACTTAGGGTTTGCTGAAAAAGTCTTTTGGTATGGGATTGAGTCAGCGAGTGTGGAGTCAGCGAGTGTGGAGAAATCGGAATTATATAGGAGGTAGTCGGAAGAATTGTCCCTTGATTTTTCGGCGTTGCTGATTCTGGGTATGGTTTTGCCCCCCTAGGGCGTGTTTTCAAAGTTTTCCGCAAGATTATGATCCCCCCCAGCCCCCCTTAAAAAAGGGGGGAGCCATACTCTAAGTCCCCCTTTTTTAAGGGGGATTTAGGGGGATCTCCGAGGCAATAAAACACGCCCTAGTTACTTCTCAAGGAGTGATATGATTTTAGTTTAGGAGAGTATTAAATCAGAATTGGATCAGAAGTTAGGCGCTCAGATTATGTCTGATTTGTTTAGTGCTTGCTTGAAGGTATAGATTGCGTAAGTTAAAGGAATTAAGGAACGTTACTCTAGTAGCTTAAGTTACACTTTCTAAGTGTAACTTATCAAGTAATACCCCTTGGAGTAACCTTTTGCTAGGGGATGGTTTTTCTATCTAGCTATTTACTTAGTATCACACTCTTGGTTACATCCAATGGTGTATAGATATCTTCAGAGCCAGGATTGAGGTATGGGCGCTCTAGGTCAATCCCCATCTGCTCAAAGTGTTGAATTATATATTTCATCCGAGCTTCTGGAGATTCATCACCATTCATATAGGCTTCTACTATAGCATTAGCAACAATTCGGCAGCGGTTCATTCCAAACGTTTCTCCATAGGTAAATAACAGTTTAGAATAAGGGTTTTCTGCTAATCCAATCCCAGGAGCAATTGCTTTAGTGAATATAGGAACTTGAGATTTAAAGTGAGATTCAATTTCTGAATAAATAGTTTGTAGTATTTGTCTCATTAATTTATAGTTACTCTGGTGAAACTGGAGAATTCCTGAATCATAACGGTGATAATTCAAGGGATTATGTAAGACTTTGAATACAAAGGGCATTTCAACTTCATTCAATTTTGTTGTCAGATACTTCATCAGGATAACTGCCGCTTCAGGATCGAAATTGAAGTAAGCCAATACTACCTGATTGTCAGGATTTTTCCAAAGAGTGTCATCAATTTCTCCCTCTCCTACTGCTGTATATAATTGCCTCTCAATACCACCAGCAGGTGTCCATACGGAAACCAAATCATTTACGGAAGCTGATTGCTCTTCTAACTTAAGATAACGCTCTGGTTGGATGTGAACAGTAATACCATCGTATTTTACAGCAAGACTACGGTCATCCTCCTGTTTCACAACAAGGTAGTCTGGGTGAAACCAACCTTTGCTGTGATTACTTTTTTCCAGTTGTTGGTAGAATTCCAAATCTACTTCTGCTGACGCTATCTGTTTTAAAAGTTGCTCATTCGTTTTAATTGATTGACTATTTTTTTGGAGCAGTGACCCTTCGTAGGAAATTCTATATATTAGCTCCATCAACTTTAATTTGAAGTAGTTATGTTGAATTTCAGGCGACATTTTTTTTAGTTGCCAAATCCTAGCGTTAGGAACGTCTATAGGCGAAAATTCATCATGACTAATATTAAGCTTGGAATAGTCTAGTCGAACATTACTAACAATGTTAGGCAATATTTGTAGTAATTGCATAATAGTTCTTATTCAGAATTTTGTAGAGAGTGAACCCTTGAATCAATATGTTATACTTCTGTGACGCCAAAAATAGAACTTAAGGATTTTTCTGGTTTGCACAATAAGCTTTTTGCTACTTGAAGCATACAAATTTCTTGATTATTGAAGTCCTTGTGATACAGAATGTTTTCAACAATTTTATAAATTAAAGCCAGACCAGCAAACTGAATAACTCGCTTGATAAAATCAGAACGTTCTTCTAAAACCTTTGAGAACGTCTGCATATAAGTCTGGATCATAACCACCATTGAAGGACGAATTACTTCCAAGGGAATTGTAGCTAGTTGTAGAGATTCCTCTAGTTTAATGGCAGGATGCACAGCTATACTGTTAAGCCATAGCACTAAATAACCAGCGATCGCTGTTCCTAGATCGCAAGCTGGATCGCCCCAATTCCATCTTTCCCAGTCAATTAGCTGAAGCAAATTCTGATCAGAATACTCAGATAATCGCTTCTCCCACTGTCTAGGGATTAAAATCTTGTTGAGCTGAAGATTATTGTGAGTTAAGCAGCAGCGTTGATGATGATCTACAAGATGTTTTACTGTTTTTCTCAGGTTGTCATCCCGTTGATAAAAGTCAAAAAATCTAAATCCCTCTGCCGGTAATTTAAATAAACTTTCATGCCAAAGTATATCTAAAATATATTCCTGATAAGGAAATTGATATAAACAATTCTCTTCATTTACCTCCTTCATAAAGTTTTTGTATTCATCTTGAAATTTTACAGTCTCAAGATGTAGCTTTGCTAAGGATTTTCCCACTAATTCAGCTACTGAAGTTGAAAAACTTTTACACGTTTGATCATAACTTTCTGAGCTGAGAGCTTCGTAATAACTTTCTAAGGTTATATAATCAGCAAGAGATTTATAAACTAGTATCCAATTTTCCCGATCAAAATGAACAACTTCTGGTAGCAACGATGAAGTGTTAACTAAATTAGGGTAAGATGTCAATAGTTGATAAATATGCTGCTCATGAGAAGTCAGATTACTACTATTATGAATACGATAGGCAGGCTCCTGCTTAACAACTAGTTTACTACCATCTGCTAAATTGAGTAACCAGTGGCCAGGTTTACTATCTTTAATTTCAACAGTAATATCTTCTAACTCTTTTTTTTTGCAGATATTACTATCGATTAAATACTTGAAAAAAAAGTTATAACTTAGATTAGTTTTCACAAACTAAACCCTCAAAGTAAAATAAATGAATCATTTCAGGTTGTAAAGGTTAATTAAACTATTGTTACTAGGCATACTAGGCTAATTAAGCTAGGAATACATGGCTTGAAAATTCCAAGCCATGTTTCCAAAAAATCAGTTAATTCCTAGAAGTTAAGGCAGCAGATATGGTTTTTTTCTGCTGAAATTTTATGAGGTCTACTGGACGAGGGTAGTGGTACATAAGTATTGATTTTAGCCCCCGAAACCTTGACCAGATCTTAGCAGAACTACTGCATCATATCTTTCTTCATGGCTTCGTCTTGATTGCAACAGTTCTTGCTGAACAGACTGCTTATTTGACCATCTTTTCCACCGCCAACGATATTAAGTTCGTCATTGCTTAATTCCTTGATAAAACTTTCATCATCTGCAAACAAATCAGCGCCCGCAGGTTTGATATCATTAATTTTGATGTCAGCCATTTTAGTTTTCTCCAATAATTAATATTTGGTCTTGCTTAGGAATGTATTAGTCTTTTTTTATTCCTGTTTTAATCATATTTAAATTAATTTATAATGTCTAGATTATTCTAGAGTATTACTCTTAAAAAAGTAACAATTTTGTCTAAACAATAAAGGCAATTTGATAGTGTAAACCTAAAATTAAATTATTAAAAGCTAATTATTTAACTATCAATGATATTTACCAGTAGTCTTAGCGTTAACTTCTCTCTATTTTCGTTAATAAACTAAACTAGTTATGTCTATCCAACTAGTGGAACTGAGAAAAACCATAAAAAATAGCCCAAGACTATTCTTGGACTAAAAGACTAAAATTATTTTCTACCAGTTCTCAATTGGGTAAGGGACTTTCGTCCTAGTTTTTAGGGAGCATGGAGCAGGGAGTGGTAAAAAAATATGTGTACCTAACTCGTAATGAAAAGTGCTATATATCTAAACACTGATAAATATCTTCAGAATTAGCATTGAGATAAACACGCTGCAAGTCAATCCCCAGGCTAGAAAATTGCCCAAGGATAGCCTTCATCCTTGCTTCAGTGGAATCATCCCCTTGATGCCAAGCGTCTAACAACCCATTGGCCACAATCTGACAGCGATTCATGCCAAAGCTTTCCTGTTCAGCAAATTTTTGGTCTGGTTCTTCTGCTAACCCCAAACCTGGTGCTAGCTCCATGGTAAATAGGGGCACGTCTGGCTGAAAATGGGATTGGTGCTCTGTATAAACAGTCTTTAAAACTCGCTCAACAGCGTCATAGTGACACTTATCAAAGTAGAGTACCCCAGAATCGTGCCGTTCGTAGTCTTTGGGATTGTACAAAACTTTAAAGTGGAACGGAATTTCGATTTCGTTCAGCTGTTGGGTTAAGCTACCCATTACCGCAACTGCACCGTCAGGAGTCAAGTTGAAGTAAATTCGCACAGTGACTGACTGGTCTGTTTGCGGACGATGTGCTTCTAGATTGCCAACGGCCATATAAAAGCCATTTTGCACCAAATTCTTAGGCATACGGATTGCTACTGAATCCCCGACCGTGGCAGATTGCTGGGATGCTGGCAGATGCTGCTCCCGTTCAATATGCAGCCTCAATCCTCCCTTAGTGACAGCCAAAGTGCCATCACTTTCTTCTCTGAGAACAGACCAACCAGGGTCAAAGTAGCCTTTGCCACTATTGCTGTCGTGCAGTCGCTGATAAAATCCCACATCTACTCCCAGGATGGTATTGTTCTCCAGGTCTACTGGCGCAGCTTCCGTATCTGCTTCCGGTGCGAGAGTATCTCGCATTGAGCCGTTGTAATAAATACCATATAGAAAACTCCGCAGTTGCAGACTGATATATTTTTGCTGCATATCCTCGGGCATCCGTTGAAAACGTTCCACAGCTTCAGCTGGAATTTCCAACGGTTTGTAATCTGAATGGTGAATAGAGAAGTCTGATTGGATTTTTACTTTGTTAACAATATCGTCTAGAACGTCTAGTAATTGCTGATTGGTGATGGGGGATGGTTGAATTTGTTTAGAATCAAGTAGTTGGATCATGGTTTGGTAGGGAGTAGGGAGTAGGGAGTAGGGAGTAGGGAGTAGGGAGTAGGGAACAGGGAGTAGGGAGTCGGGAGTCGGGAGTCGGGAGTCGGGAGTCGGGAGTAGTAGGAAAGACTTCTGAAGAGTTTTTGATGTTATTGGAAATGCTATATAGCGTTGATCGCAGTTATGAGGTACAGTCTTCTTTGACACTGATTCCCTCAAAACCCTCTTTACTATTGCCTATTGCCTTTTGCCTTTTGCCTTAAAGGGATAAGCAATGTCGCTCAAACGTCGCTGAGAATTGCTATATCTTAAACAGCGGAAGGACTGAGTTGGATTAATTCAGCAATAGCAGGGCCAAAAATCGTGGGCATGGATTTTTCTGGACGACACAACAAGGTCTTGGCAACCTGAAGCATGGCAATCCCGGCATTACCAAAGGATTTTTGGTACTCAATCATCGCCCGAATCCGTTGAATCAAACCAAAACCGGTAAATTGCACTACTGTCCGCAAGAAATCAGGTCGGTGTTCTAAAATTTCTGGAAAGGTTTCAAAATACCCTTTGCTTAGGGCAGCAATGGAAGGCTGGAGCTGTTCCAAGGGGGTCATGGCTAAACCTAGGGATTCTTCAATACTTAACGATTTACTGATCACCAGGCTACTCAGCCAGATTTGGACATAGCTGCTGATCAGTGTTCCTAAATCAAACGCCGGGTCTCCCCAACTACAGCGCTCCCAATCAATTAGCCTGACCATGCTGGTACTTTCATGCTCCCAATCTTGGTGCAGAAGGATATTATTTAGCTTTAGGTCATTGTGGGTCAGACAGCAGGGGGCAAAAGTATTGCCTAGTTGTGCGATCGCTTGCCCTAAACTATCGTATCGTTGATAAAGGGCAAAGAATTTCAGCCCGTCAGCAGGTACCGAACCAAAGATTTCCGGACCAATTCGTTCTAAACTGTTAACTAATCTAGGCACTTGCTCAGTGGTTTGATTATCGGTTTCGGTACAGAAGAAATCTTGATAGTCTTTACGATTAAATGTATGATGATGTATTTTTCCTAAGAGGGTGCCGATGGTGGCAGCAACCTCTGTAGGAAAGATATTTTCTTTGGCGTAGAAATCCATTAAATCCCGATAGTCATCGAGATAGCGGAAAACCATAATGGAATTCTCTCCATCAAAATGCAACACCTCTGGTATCAAAGAGCGGAGGTTAGCAAGTTCTGGAAATTGCTGTAAAAATTCTTGAATTCGCCATTCATTCAAAAATTCACCAGCGGCTTTGCCTTCCTGGTTATGTCGCTCCTGCTTTACGAGCAGCTTATTACCATCTGGAAAGGTCAGCAATAAGTTAAAGTTCTTGGCTTCCAGTGGCTCAATTTTACTGAGAGCTTGCTCGGAGGGATTGCATAAACCACGATCAGCTAGATAGTCAAAAACATTATGAGAGTTTAATATGAATGTCATAATTAGGGCATTGGGAACAGGGAACAGGGAATCGGGAATCGGGAATCGGGAATCGGGAATCGGGAATCGGGAATCGGGAATCGGGAATCGGGAATCGGAACCCACCCCTAACCCCTCCCAGGAGGGGAATCGGGAATCGGGAATCGGGAATCGGGAAAAAATAGGTATTTACAACTTCATTAATAGGAAAAATACTATATTCAGTAGTATAGGTGAAAATAAAATTATTCTGCCAATTGTTTCTGCTTAAAAGCAGACGCAACTAAAACTTTTATGTCCCTAAACTATTCAGGGAAAGAGAAGAAGTGTTGGAAGTATGGGACGTGTGGGGAGGGTGGGACGTGTGGGAGGTGTGAAAAGTGAGATGATCAAGTGGTGTGGAAACCCCCAAGACCTCTCTGCATCGATGCTCCGAAGTCCCTACTCCCTACTCCCTACTCCCTACTCCCTACTCCCTGTTCCCTGTTCCCTTTGCTCTATAACTAAACTAGTTATGTCATAAAAATTTTAAAAAATCATAGAAAATTATAGAGGGCTGGTTTTCATAATCTATTGGTAAATTCTAGAGACTACGGTGCCTGAATAAAATGACATTGGTAACTGAAACTTAAGGATAATTTTTACTTTATTCTGGTAAATCTATGCTTTCAGTATCCCAGGCTGATGTATGCGTAGACATTCGTTTTATGACTCTGATGTATACGTAAGGGTTTGTTGATCCGGGATCAGGTTATGCTTACCTAAGATTATGACAGTTGATAGCAGTATTCAATACTGGTTTGAGCTCAGGACCAGTGGGATAAGGCACTAACTCCACAATTCCATCCTGATTGATGATCCATCCTTGAGCTTCTATAATTGGTGGCTTTTTGGCTGTCGTTTGGGCTTGCTGATTCGGTTTTTTGCCGCGATTGCGAGCAGCCCGATGCAATTGACGCCTGGTGGCCGAGAAATCTCGCCAATCGATCCAAATGGTTTCACCTTTGAGGGGGTCAGTCGGATCAGTGGGTAAGCCCCCTCGTCCAGTCAGTGCAAATGAATTCTGCTGATCATCGGTGCTACAACCTGTGGCAATGAGTAGACCAGTATCGACTATAGTTGCTGGTAATGGGACTAATCCTAGGTTTTGAGTTGGGTCTGGGTTGCTAATGTTGACTACACCATCGACACCAAATTCAGAACTGGCAGTAATCTCGCTATCTGGAGACAGAAACAGACCTTGAGTAGTAATCTCAATATTACCTCCAGGACCAAATATGGCGTTGGCGGTGATGTTACTGTTTTCGACAATCACTACAAAATCACTATTAATCTTAATATCACCCCCACCACCATTACTGTCCCTAACGCTGGTACTAATCCCGCTCTGGTTTGAAAGGAATAGTAAGTCACTAGTAATGTCAATATCACCACCGCCGCTAAACTCAGAGGTGGCAGTGATTTGCCCTCGATTACTGGTGATTTGATTAGCGGAAATAGTAATATTGCCTCCTCCCGCCGAGAAATTGGATGCAGTAATACCACCACCATTGGCATTTTGTGATCCACTGTTGAAAAGCTCAATGGAGTTTGCCACAATCTCAATATCCCCAGCTGTGCCTTGCCCTGGTTCTAGGAGGTCATTGCTTTGGAAGTTACTGACACTGATCGTTGCTCCATCCCGGATAATTAACTGATCAGTGAAGACCTCTAATTTACCGCCATTACCAGTACCTGCGATCGCATTCGCCAATAATCCGCTGGCACCTAGGTCTGATCTCCCAATCAGTTCTATTTCCTGTGCCTGAACTCTCAAAGTTCCCCCATTGCCTTCGCCGAAAGTATTGGATTGCAACTGAGCCCCATCTAGCAGCCGTAAGGTCTCAGTTTCAATGGTTAGCTGTCCGGCAAAAGAAGCCCCACAGCTAATGCGTAGCATAGGTGTGGGATGAATTTTGCACAGGGTATTATAAAATTGCTATAATATATGTACTGAGAAACAAAGCCGAAAATGCTGGTTTGTCAGTCACCTACGTTCCTAAAAAATAGAACTTATTGTATTGTTCCGGCGCGGAGGGGCATCCCGTGTCGTTAATAAAGCTTGCCGAGTATCCGAACCGTTGGGTGGAGTTGGCAAGAAGCCTACACTGAACTCGTTCGCGAAGCGGCTCTGTAAGAGCAGAGTCAGTGTAGGAGTATGTCACGTTACCCCCATTGCCGCTCGCCTGTTCTTGTACACTAGTTAACAAAGCGCTAGACAAATTATTGCTTGTGCCAATTAGTTCTATATCTTTGGCCTGAATTGTCAAGCTTCCCGCATCTGTTTCGCTAAAGGTAACAGCAGCGATATGAGCCCCATCCAGGACGCGCAAGCTCGTGGTGTCAATGGTCAAGTTACCACCTTTGCCCGTACCTGTTGGTCCCACATTCGCAAACAAGCCACTGGGGAACCCTTGTGGTGAGGTACCAATTAGTTCCATCTCAGTGGCTTGCACCTTCAAGCTTCCTCCATCCCCTTTTCCGAAGGTAGTCACTGTAATTTGGCCTCCATCAATCAGCCGTAAGTACTCGGTGTCAATGGTCAATGTGCCCCCATTCCCAATTCCGTCTGGTCTGACTTCCGTCAATAAGCCACTGAGAAGACTACCTGAGCCACCAATTACTTCCACCTCAGTAGCCTGCACCGTTAAGGTTCCTCCATCCCCTTGGCCAAAGGTATTCGCTTGCACCTGGGCTCCATCAATCAGTCGCAAGCTGTCGGTATCAATGGTTAAGTTGCCCCCATTGCCGATAGCTCCTAGTTCTACATTTGCCAACAAGCTACTGGGAAACTGTCCAAAGACAGTACCGATCAATTCTGCCTCTGTCGCCTGAACTCTCAAAGCACCTGCATTCCCTTCCCCAAAGGTACTGACAGATATTTGAGCTCCATCAGCTATCCGCAACTTACCGGTGTCAATGGTCAAGTTGCCTCCATTGCCTGTGGCTGAGGATTGCACTAGGGTGAACAAGCCACTCGGACTAAAGCTTGAGCCACCGATCACTTCTAGATTAGAAGCAGTAACTCTTAAGATGCCAGCATCCCCTTCCCCAAAAGTACTACTGGATATGCGACCCCCATCTTTTACCAGCAAGCGCTCGGTATCAATGGTCAAATTGCCCCCATTGCCCGTGGCTTCTGGTGCCACATCAGTAGACAAGCGGCGTGAACTACCCCGACCTACTTGGCCTATGGCCACGCTACGCGAACGTAGAGGTCGGGGCTTCCAGCTTCACGGAAGAACGCCTTAACTTGGACGGACGCCCACGTCTTGGTCTTACTTCTTCTCCACTGGCGTTGACCTCCCCCGTCCCAGAGGAGGATAGCATTCTGATTCCTTCTGCTCTGATATTTTTTGCTGCATTACCATCTCTGTCGTGATGAGTTCCGCAACTCGGACAAGTCCAAGTCCTTACATCAAGCGGCAAATCCTTGATTTGATAATGACAATTAGAGCAAGTCTTAGAACTAGGAAACCACCGGTTTATTTCAACCAACATTTTCCCTTCTTGTTCGCATTTGTAGGAGATAAAATTTACAAAGGTTCCCCAACCTAGATCAGATATTGCTTTAGCTAGTTTATGGTTACGAACCATGCCCTTGACGTTTAAGTTTTCGACTACTACTACTTGGTTGTCATCGACTATCTTTCTAGACAGCTTGTGTAAGTAGTCTTGGCGGACATTTCCAATCCGTTCGTATACCTTAGCTACAATCTTTTTGGCTTTTGCACGCCTATTACTACCTTTTTCCTTCCGGGCAGTAATACGCTTTTTCTTGGCTAGTTTCTTTTCGTATTTTGCTAAGTGTTTAGGGTTGCTGAACTTAGAGGTCTTTTCGCCATCGTAGGTGATTGCAAAATCCTTGATACCTAAATCAATACCAATCACTTTTCCATCCGCAGACGGTTTTGTGCCTTGCTCTTTCAAAGCCGCTCCGCGAACAGACTCGTATTCCATCAACACAGAAGCATGATATTTGCCAGAAGGAGTCCTACTGACTGTCACAGTCTTAATCTCTCCGTCTAGTGGTCGATGAATTACTGCTTTTACAATCCCTAATTTCCCAGGGAATTTAAGACAATCACCTACCTGCTTGACTTTTTGCGGATACTGAATTGATTGACGCTGATGGTATGACTTGAATCTAGGATATTTTGCTCTACCTTGGCCGTAGGCCACGCTACGCGAACAAAAAAGTTCTGGTAAGCGCGACTAAGATTGAGGCTTACAGACTGCAAAACTTGAGAGTAACACTCTTTTAGCCATTCAGTCTCTTTTTCTTTTTTAAGTCTTGGAAGCATGGAGTTGAGCGCAGATTGTTTCAGACCTTTGCCAGTTTCCTTGTAGGTTTCTATACAGTGATTTAGCGCATAATTCCACCACCAACGAGCACACCCAAAATGTTGAGCAAGGATTTGAACCTGTTCTTGAGTGGGATAGATTCTGACTTTGACGGCTTTGTGTTTCACTACGCTTACCTGCTTCTCGACCTTTTTTACTATTATATGTGTTTCGTATTAATATGTCAAGTCTTGGGTCTTTCAAACTAGGCTATCGTCTCGCTATCCATCCTAGAGACGCGCGCCTTAGTAGAGGGTCGCCGCGAATCTTACAGTTTTAACCCTTTTCCTCATAGCCGACCAACCATAAAGGCGACCCTCTACTTACGGTAACTTCAAAACCCTGGAAGAGGGTGGGGAATTCCGCGAGTTTTGTTAACATCGGTGCTTTCAGTATCCAAGGCTAATGTATGCGTTCGCATTCGTTTTATGACTCTGAGGTATGCTTACGGGTTTGTGTTAGGAATATCGGGTATGCGATCGCGTATGACTCTGACGTATGCGATCGCGTTTGTTGATAATCAGGTTATGCAGGAATTACGCACTCAGATATATAAAATATCTGTAACCCTCTGTTCCCTGTTCCCTGTTCCCTGTTCCCTGTTCCCTGTTCCCTGTTCCCTGCTCCCTGCTCCCTGCTCCCTAAAAACCAGAAATTTGTACCTCACAAGTCATAGAATTGCTATATCTTAGTTACCTAAGATTATGACAGTTGATAGCAGTATTCAATACTGGTTTGAGATTAGGACCAGTGGGATAAGGCACCAACTCCACAATTCCATCCTGATTTATAATCCATCCTTGAGCTTCTATAATTGGTGGCTTTTTGGCTGTTGCTTGGGGTTGTTGATCGGGTTTTTTGCCCCGATTGCGAGCAGCCCGATACAATTGACGCCTGGTGGCGGAGAAATCTCGCCAATCGATCCAAATGGTTTCACCTTTGAGGGGGTCAGTGGGGTCAGTGGGTAAGCCCCCTCGTCCAAGCAGAGCAAATGAATTCTGCTCATCATCGGTGCTACAGCCTGTGGCAATGAGTAGACCGGTATCAATGATACTTGCTGGTAATGAGATTAATCCTAGGTTTTGAGTTGGGTCTGGATTGCTAATGTTGATTTGACCATCCACACCAAATTGAGAACTGGCAGTAATCTCGCTATCTGGAGACAGAAACAGACCTTGAGTAGTGATCTCAATATTACCGCCAGGACCAAATATGGCGTTGGCTGTGATCTTACTCTGGTCTACAACCACTACAAAATCACTATTAATCTTAATATCACCGCCACCACCAGTACCAGTACTATCATTAACGTTGGTACTAATGGCGCTCTGGTTTGAAAGGAACAGTAAGTCACTAGTAATGTCAATATCACCGCCGCCGCTAAGCTCAGAGGTGGCAGTGATTTCCCCTAGATTACTGGTGATTTTATTAGCTGAAATATCAATATTGCCTCCTCCCGCCGAGAAATTGGATGCGGTAATACCACCACCATTGGCATTTTGAGATCCGCTGTTGGAAAGCTCGATGGAGTTTGCCACAATCTCAATATCCCCAGCTGTGCCTTGCCCTGGTGGTAGGAGGTTATTGGTTTGGAAGTTACTGACACTGATCGTTGCTCCATCCCGGATAATTAACTGATCAGTGAAGACTTCTAATTGACCGCCATTACCAGTACCTGCGATCGCATTAGCAAATAATCCGCTGGCACCTAGGTCTGATGTCCCAATCAGTTCTATTTCCTGTGCCTGAACTCTCAAGGTTCCTCCATTTCCAGAGCCTGCGGTAATGGTTGCTACTTGAGCGCCATCCACCAAGCGCAAGCGTTCGGTTTCAATGATCAAGTCACCCCCATCCCCTGTGGCGTCTAAGTTCACATTGGCTGTGGCGTCTAGATTCACATTAGCAAATAAGCCGCTAGCTAAATTATTTGCAGTACCAATTAATTCCACCTCTGTTGCGTTGACCTCTATAGAACCGGCATTTCCTTGACCCAAGGTAGTGGCTGCGATCTGAGCCCCATCACTCAGCCGCAAGCGTTCGGTGTTAATGGTCAAGTTGCCCCCATTCCCCATCGCTTCTGGTTCCACATTGGCAAACAAGCCACTAGCTAATCTTTGTGGTGAGGTACCAATTAATTCGATCTCAGTTGCCTGCACTGTGATCGGACCTGCATCCCCTTCAGCAGAAGTAGTAGTTGCAATCTGAGCCCCATCACTCAGCTGCAAGCGCTCCGTTTTAATGGTCAAGTCGCCCCCTTTCCCCATCGCTTCTGGTTCCACATTGGCAAACAAGCCACTAGGTAATCCCTGTGATGAAGTACCAATTAGTTCGATCTCAGTTGCCTGCACTGTGATCGGACCTGCATCCCCTATACCCAAGGTAGTCACTGCAATCTGAGCCCCATCACTCAGCCGCAAGCGCTCCGTTTTAATGGTCAAGTCGCCCCCTTTCCCGATCGCTTCTCGTTCCACATTCCCTAACAGAGCGCTGGGTAATCCCTCTGATGAAGTACCAATTAGTTCGATCTCAGTTGCCTGGACCGTCAAGGGACCTGCATCCCCTTGACCAAAGGTAGTGGCTGTAATCTGAGCCCCATCACTCAGCCGCAAGCCTTCAGTATTAATGGTCAATTGGCCCCCATTACCAATGGCTCCTACTCTGACGTCTGTAAATAATCCACTGGTTTGTCCCTGTGGTGAGGTACCAATTAATTCCACCTCTGTTGCCTTTACCGCTATAGAACCGGCATCCCCTTCACCAAGGGTAATTGCTGAAATCTGAGCCCCATCACTCAGCCGCAAGCCCTCGTCGGTGTTAATGGTGACATTACCCCCATTGCCGATCGCGTTTGCTTCCACATTGGCTACTATTGAGCTACGTAATCCCTGTGGTGAGGTACCAATTAGTTCCATCTCACTAGCCTGCACCCTGATCGAACCGGCATCCCCTTGACCAAGTGTAATTGCTGAGATCTGGCCTCCATCACTCAGCCGCAAGCCCTCGGTATTAATGGTGACATTACCCCCATTACCAATTGCGTCTGATTCCACATTGGCAAACAAGCCACTAAGTAATCCCTGTGGTGAGGTACCAATTAGTTCCATCTCACTAGCCTGCACCCTGATCGAACCGGCATCCCCTTCACCAAAGGTAGTGGCTGAAATCTGAGCCCCATCACTCAGCTGCAAGTTCTCAGCCCCTGACTAGCGGCGATGGCCACTAGCAACAGTAGTAAGAAACTTAACAGATTTACCGTACACTATTACTTGTATCGTGACAGTTAAAGCCGTTGTAACAATGGTGCCCTCGCGCCCGAA
>NZ_JAAHIG010000097.1:0-26942 GCF_010692305.1 Moorena sp. SIO4G3
TCTTCCCCCATATCATAAATCTTAGTAATCGCTTCCATCCAAATCATAGTTTTTCATCCTATTTTTTTAGCAAAGGGAACAGGGAACAGGGAACAGGGAACAGGGAGTAGTTGCGTAGGGTGTGTTAGGGACGGGCTAGCCATCATTTTCCGCCTCTGAGCGCCTGGTTGGGACGGCCCGTCCCGTAACGCACCACCGGATCAAACAGCATGCATTGAGATGCACCGTATTAATCAGTCCGTAAAGCAACGATTGGGTCTAATTTCGCGGCATTATTTGCAGGTATTACCCCAGCCAGTAATCCCACAATACAAGACAGTCCAAAACTAGAAATGACTGACCACAGAGAAAGCACAAACGGAAATTGTAAAATAGTGGCTGCACTGAAAGCCAAGGCTATTCCGAATCCCATGCCAATCACTCCCCCCACACCAGAAACCACGACAGCTTCTGCTAAAAATTGCTTGAGAATTGCTGATTTGGTAGCTCCTAGTGCTTTACGAATGCCAATTTCTCGCCTTCGTTCCACAACAGAAGCTAACATAATATTGGCAATACCAATGCCGCCAACAACTAAAGAAATTCCAGCAACTGCTCCCACCATCACCGTAAATAAACCCACCACATTATTTAAGGTATTGATCATGTCTGTTTGGTTAATGATTCTAAAATTATCGGCTTGGGGTGGATAAATATTATGGCGCAAGCGCAAGAGATTGGTAACTTGAAATTGAGCTGCACTTAAACTCGACTGATCAGAGGCTTTCAACCACAACCCATTGATGGCAATCCCGGCTAGGGCATTATTACCAATAAGTCGCGCCGACATAGTCGTCAAGGGAATATATATTTGATTATCTTGGTCTATTCTTCCTACCGCACCCTTAGGTTCCATAACACCAATAACGATGTAACGCTCTCCCTGAATGCGGATATTGGCACCAATTGCATTTGCCCCCGGTTCAAACAGTTGTTCCCGTAATTTAGAACCAAGAACAACCACTGATTTACTAGAGAGCAAATCATCCTGATTAAAAAATTGCCCCGACTGGGGATAGATGTTCTTGACCTCCGGGTAACTCAAATCCGTACCGATGACAGTAGTTAATATATTCTTGCCACCATAGACTACGGAAACATTAGGCTTTTGCAAGAATGCAGACACCGCACTAGCCGTAGTCACCTGTTCTTTAATTGCCCGTGCATCCTCCCAATTTAAACGTGTTCCCCTACCAGTACTACCTAGATTGATGCGACTATTTCTGGGAGTATCAGGGAACACCAGCATGACATTTGTACCCAAACCCTGTAATTGCTGCTCGGTTGCCTTTTGCACTCCCTGACCAAGGGAAGTAATAGCAATTACCGAGGCAATCCCAATAATGACACCCAGCATGGTCAGCCCTGTGCGTAATCTGTTACTCCACAAAGCCTCCAGCGCCATGACTAAGACTTCTACAGTGGATGCTGTACTAAAGCGAATCTGAACTGGTGTAGCCATTTTTGCACACCTTGTAATTAACGTGAACGTGAACGTGAACCGGGAAAAGGAGGTGGGGTCATAGATTGCGGTCGGAACCCTTCTGGGAAATTTATAAACACTCTTTCGGTTCCCTGCAAACCTGATTTGACTTCTGTTTTGTAATTAGCAGTAACGCCAGTCACTATGGGAGTGAAGATAGCTTGATTATTTTCTCCTGCTACAAACACACCCGTAGCATTCTCCTGGCGGACAATTGCCACTGTCGGTACCACCAAAGCATTTAAGAGTGTGCCTACTTTGAACTCCAGATGGACATTCATCCCAGAACGCAGAAGTTGTTCTGAATCCGAGACAATGGCCACCTTAACCTCAAAGCTGGTAACATTCTGTTCTATAACTGCCTGGGCAGCAATTTGTGCCACCTGTCCGGTAAAGGTTTTTCCTGGGTAAGCATCAACAGTAATGGTGACGTCTTGTCCCAAGCGGATTTTGGAAATATTACTTTCTGCTACGTATGCCGTTACTACCTGGTTACTAGAAGCTAGGGACAAAATTGAAGAAGAGGTAGCGGATAAGACAGAACTACCTGCGGTAGTCGGGCTGACAAAGGCACCTGGATCGGCATACTTCCTAGCAACAATGCCAGTGAAAGGAGCGCGAATTACCGTATCTGCTATCTGCGCCTTGGCATTTTGCACAGCCCCCTCGGCTTGCATCACTCTAGCCCGGGCTTGGGCAATGTCTTCTGGGCGTGCCCCTGCTTGGGCTAGTTTCAAACTTTCTTGTCTTTGCATCACTCTAGCCCGGGCTTGAGCAATGTCTTCTGGCCGTGCCCCTGCTTTTAGGAGTAGCAAAGCTTGCTGGGCTTCGTTTACCCCTGCTTCGGCTGTATCACGGGCCGTCCGGACTTGATTAAAATCTTCCACAGAAATAGCACCAGCCGTTGCTAATTCCTGCTTGCGCTGGAGGTCATCTTCAGCTTGTTGCAGATTTGCTTGTGCTTTTTCTAATCGTGCCAAGCCCTGAGCAATATCTTCTGGACGATTGCCAGCCAGCAACTTTTCCAAATTTGCTTGTGCCTCAGCCAGTTGTGCCCGAGCTTGGGCAATATCTTCTGGACGATTGCCAGCCAGCAACTTTTGCAGATTTGCTTGTCTCTCAGCTAGTTGTCCTTCTGCCTGAGTTAATTGCCCGGTGAGATTGGAGTCATCCATATAGGCAAGAATTTGCCCTTTTTGTACGCGATCGCCTTCCTTGACTAACAGAGTTTTCAGCAATCCTGTAGTTTTGGGGCTAAGATTAATCGCACGTTCGGGCTCAATGACGCCATTAGCAGAAACTGTGACCGCTAGGTTCAGTTTTTCTACCGATACAGTTTGCGTTTGGGTTTTTGCTTGTTGATTTGGCAGGGCAACCCGCTGGCGATAAGCTGCATAGCCTCCTCCAAATACGAGGCACAAAAGGAGTAGTCTTAGCAGCCATTTAGCTAACCTATTTTTACCAAAATTGAAATCTGCCAATGGCTGGTTTGCCTGAAAAGCCATGATTTACTCCTGTTCTGGCACTGCTTTACTAGAATAATTCTGAAAGTTATGGGAACCTTTGTAACCAGATAAATCGGCTAACGTCTGCAATGATTGTTTCCTTAAATACAACTGACCGTTAATCTGCTCTGTAAAACGGATACAAAACGACATCAAGCGTCGTAATGAAGTTCACTTCCTGCTTCCTCCAGATAGCTGGGTTGGGTAAGGTGTCGGCACTACTTACTAACACAGGCGATCACCGAGAAGCCCTCGGCTAAGCGTTCTAAATTGAGACTTGCGTTGAGATCACGATCAGCGATGTAATCGCAACCCTCACAGTCAAAAACTCGTTCTTTGAGTGGCATTTGTTGAACATGGCCACAGCTTGAACAGGTTTTAGTTGATGGATAGAACCTATCTGCAAACACTAATTCTGAACTGTACCACTCGGATTTATATTCGAGTTGACGACGAATCTCATAGAATGCAGAATCAGCGATTGCACCCGCCAGCTTGTGGTTTTTCAACAGGCCGGAAACATTCAAATCTTCTAACCCAATGACTGCGTGGTTCTTGCCTAGCCAGGAGGTTAGTTTATGGATTGCATCTTTCCGGATGTTAGCGACCCTTTGATGAGCTTTTGCTAGCTTCAGTTGAGTTTTATATCTGTTTTTAGAACCTATCTTTCTTCTAGATAATTCTCGTTGAAGTCGAGCTAATTTTTTCTTAGCTTTTTTATAAGCTCTTGGGTTTTCAAAAACCGTTCCATCTGAACAAGTGGCAAGAACTTTAACCCCAACATCAACACCCAGATATTCTCTAGATTTTACGGTTTGTTCAGGTTCAAACTCGTAGGCTACACACAGATACCAAGAATCAGCTACTCGAGTGATTGTGACTCTCTTAGTCTGGATTTCCGGTAAAGGTTCGTATGTACTGACCCATCCAATAAAGGGAAGTTTTAATCGAGTTCCTGAAAACTCCATTATCCTTCCGCAGTTATCAAGAGTAAAGCTATCATTTCTACCTTTTTTCTTGAACTTAGGATGTTGAGACGTACCTTGAAAAAATCGTTTGAACGCTTCCCCTAAGTACATAAAGGCGAATTGATAAACCCTTGAACTTAGAGTAGATTGCCACGGATATTGAGGCTTAACATGATTGGTGTAGAATTTTTTGAGCTTGTTAGTCGAAAGTTTTAGGCCCTCTTTATCAGCCTCGTTCCAAATCCGGAGCGCCCAATTCCAAATCCATCTTGAATAACCGGCGTGTTGAGCCATCAAGGTTTTCTGTTTGTTATTCAATTTTAACTTGGTTTTGAAGGCTCTGAGCATAATTCCGGACAATTCTTGTCTCCGTTGTCGAGATGGTGTTTTAATCCCTTGGATAATTCCTGGCTTTTCCGATCTAGCTAAAGTCCTGACGTTAACCCCTAGCAACTTAGCGGCTTCTTTGGGGTTTAATGTACTTGCTCAGCTGAGTTACCTTGACAACCTACTTATAGTAGCGTGTTGTACCGTAAAATGCCAACTAAGTTTTTTCTCCCAAGTGGGAAAGCCTTTAATCTTGGCGGCCTTGCAGAGGTCTGGGCGAGAGTTTTTACCGGGAGCATGTCACTGATGCAGAGCATTTGTAGTAAAGCTATAGCCCCCTCATGGGTTTTAGCTTGCTCTGATAGTACATAGTTCATCTGTTCTGCCACTTTAATCTAAGTAGTCGGACATAAATAAACAGTACTGTCTCAAAAACTGTAAAATCCTTGTAACCTTTACACCAAAAGGTTTGGTCAATATTTACAAAACTTTATACAGCACCCAAAACTTTTGTCCGACTACTTACTCCCAATTTGATCGGAACTTGGAAGACACAGGGATTCTAGTATTTGTAAGGCATGGGTTTTACCTTTTACTGTAATGAATTTCAATTAATACATTTATTTATAGAATGATCTAACCCGGCTTGGCAGTACCCTTGAGGGTACCTTTTCAGCAGCTGGTCATTATGATGGCATAACCTTCAGGGGTGACAATCAGGCTAAAAATGGCTTGGGGTAAGCTTTGGAGCCATGGTATCCCAACACTCAATGTAATTAATTTGGCTCCAAGCACCTTGACCAAACATTTCTTTTTGCTGATTGCAATGATCGCACCAAAATGCACCATACATTTTCGCTTCTAGTTTTTGCAAATGCTCTGCTAGAGCCATGTGTGCTTCACTAGAAGAGCTGGTTATAGTATAGTTTATCTCGCTGGCAGAGCGACTGATATTCCCCAGGGTATAAAGACCCAGTACCCCAAGCAGCAACAGTATCACCACCATGGTCGCCGTGAGCAGTTGTTGTCTCAATTTCTGCCAACCACCAGCGCTCAAGGCGAGAATAAACAAGCTCGCTGACAATAAAGTAGACATAATACAAAAGCTACAGTTTTCGTTGAATTCAAACAGTGTCGTATATAACAGGTAACTGCTGACAATTAGCATTAAGGTCCCACCAACTGCTAGTAACACGATTGTCCACTTTTCTAAGCGAGTGCGGAACTGTTTATGTGCTTTTGAATTCACAAGCAGGGGAGCGACGGCGAAAACCACCATACTAATGCAAGCGATCAAGCCTAATAAGGTGATGGGTGAACTCAAGATAGCAGCATCGGCACTGGTGGGAGGTAGATTGCAACCGCTGGGACTACAAGTAGAATTATTTTGTGTTAATTGAATAATTTTGGGATAGGCAGTTGCTACAGCACCCAAAGAGGCTATTCCTGCGATCAGAGGGCGAGACCAGCGATGCATCCAGTGTAGAAAAGGTTGGTGTTTCATAACAATTCCATCGGAAGTAGAGATAACATTTATATTTGAGTTGTGAAAATACTTGTGCTTTGTAAAGGCAAGAGGCAAGAGGCAAGAGGCAAGAGTTAATCAACTATATAGAGATTTTTGGTAATGAAAAAACCTGTCATCCTTTTTTGAAATTCATTTGTCAATGCTAGAGTAGAGAATAGACCTCTTACAAAAATAAATATGAAATCAAAATCTATTCCTTTTGCCAATAGCCATGCATGCCTTTTGCCTTGTCTTCAGCAAGGTTGATCAGACTTATGCAAGAGGTATAATTAATATCCGCTTAATATTCCGTGTTGCTTAGCTTGGCGTTCCGCCCATTGAAAAACCAGTAACCCTAAGGAAAAATAGACTATGCCATTGAGTAAGGCAAGGGCAAACTCCGAGATATCTAAACTTTGATTGCTTACCATCACTTGGCGCAGTCCATCTGCACCCATTGTCATTGGTAACAATAGTCTTAACCCTTGGAATCGGCTCAGCCATGTTTCTGTAGGCACGGCCAGCAAAAACAAGAACGTAAACTGGAAAAGTCCTAATACTTGCTCGACACGCTTGAACACTAAGGCCAAAGCACCCATCAAGAAGGAAAGACCGTAGGCTCCTAGTAACAAGGTACACAGAGGTAAGAGTAAACTGGGAGGAAAGCTGAGACGGGTTCCAGTTACGAGAGTGATCAGCAGCAATAGACTGACATTTAAGATAAGACGTAAGGCCAGACTAACGACAGTTCTAGCTAAAAAAACTTTGGCAGCACTGAAGGATGAAAGGAAAACCTGTTCTAGGGTTCCAGTTTGGGCTTCTATTTGTAAAGTAATGGCAATATCATTAACAACAGATAAGACTAAAACCCAAAGCACGTAACCGACGACAATGGTATCAATTCGATTACCAACACTTAGTTGGGGCCCAGCAACAAAGCGAACGCTGATAAACATTCCATAAAAAATGAATGTTGTGACGGCGACGGAGGAAAATGCTTCAACTGGATAGCGGATAAACTCAGTCCAAGTACGCTTGAATTCAGCCCGGAGCAATTGCAGCATGGCTTTTCTATCCCACTAGTTTTAAGAATACTTTTGTTAAATCAGCTTCATCCTTTTTGACTTGCACCAAAGGCAAAGGATTGAGGATTTGCAATACTTGATAAAGACCTTCTGGTGTGCCAGGGTAAAGAATTTCTCCCTTTTGTACCACGCCACCTAATGCCTCCAGTTTGCGGAGTCGTAACTGGTCTAAGCAGCCTTCAATTGCGATCGCATAGGTGGACCCAGAAAACCGCTGGATAATCTGGCGAGTTGGTTCCAGAGCAATGATTTGACCTTGTTGAATAATGGCGACCCGGTCAGCAATTTCTTGGGCCACATTGAGTTGATGGGTTGTAAGTAGAATGGCGCAGCCTGCTTGTGCCATTTCTCGAACTATTGTTTTGACCCGCTGGCTGGCTTCTACGTCTAACCCTAAAGTGGGCTCATCTAGGAGCAGTAATCGGGGTTGATGAACCAAAGCAACAGCGATCGCTAATTTCTGTTGCATCCCCCGGGATAGTCCTTGTACAGGAGTGTGACGTTTGGACAACAGACCAAATCTGTCTAATAACGCCAAACCCTGACGATGGGCGATTTTTTGGCTCAAGCCTCTTAAGACTCCGAAATATTCCAGGTTTTCCTCAGGAGTCAAACGCCAATAGAGGTTGCGGTTACCTTCAAGAACCGCACCCACCAGCCGCCGTGCTTGGGGATGGCGATGGGGATCACGACCAGCTATTTTTACCGAACCCCGATCAGGTCGAATTAAACCCGCAATCATTTTAATGGAGGTCGTCTTACCAGCCCCATTGGAACCAAGAAAAGCCAAGACTTCCCCTGGTTCAATGGTTAAGGATAGCCCACGTACTGCTGCAACGATCTTTCCCCGCTGTCGGTAGTGTTTTTGGAGGTTATAAGCTTCTAGTGTGGTCATGGCTGTAATTTTGCTGACTCTTTCCATCTAGTGCAACTACCCTGGGAGTAGCCGCTGCAGGTTTAATAGGTGAGATTGAATAGTAACGATTGAACGGAACATGATATAGCAATACCCATTAAGGTGAGGACATTGATAAAAGCTTTTTTAGTGAACTTTTGCCTCTTGCCTCTTGCCTCTTGCCTCTTGCCCTTGCACGTAGCGCTATACTAACAAGTAATTTTTTCGACTTGCCGATGTAGCTGGTGTACTTCCGTTGGTGCTTCTAGAGATTGATGCTGTGCTGCCATCATTTTGTCGAACCAAGCGATGAGTGCCAATGTCGTGTTAATGTGATAGATAGCTTCCATATTTCCAATGCCAACGGCAGCCTGGCGCATAGCGTGAATCAGTTGCTGGGCATCAAATATGCCTAATTCTTGGCTGGGGGAATTACGCACCATGAATTCTAAACAGGGTAAATGTTTAGACAAACCAAGCCAATAGATATCGTTAAATGTAGCTTTGTCACGTCTGGTGCGAATTGGTTCTGGCAGTATTCCCCGCATAGCTGTTTGCAGAACTGGCTTGGGCATACCAGGGATTTCTCTGAGGGCTGTGGGCAACTCTAGGCAGAAACTCAGCACGCGAGAATCAAGAAAAGGATGGGAGTTGTGCATACCTTGTGGTGCTGCGAGATACCATTGAGACCAATCACCTACGGAGGCTTGGAGAGACCACAAATCCACAGATAATTCAGCGGAACCACCGTATAGTCTTTGAGCATTTTGTCTGCCAATGGTCTGCATTTTAGTACCCTGGGCAAATTCGGGCAATATCCAGGGAGGAATGGCAAATTTTCCGACCTTGGGCCAGCGTCCAAACCCACCCCGCCACCAGGTGCCAATAGTCCCCAGCATCAGCATCGGCAAAGCAGGCCCAATGCAGAATTGATAAAGGATGGACCAGATACTCTGGTTATTACCCTGTGCCATGCGTTGGGCCTCGGAAAATGCTGCTAACCATTGACCTTGGCGCAACTGACTCGCCATACTCAGGTATGTTCCTACCAGCAGTTCATCAGCTCCCATACCGGTTAAAATCGTATCCGCTCCCAGTTTATGGGCAGCTTCCACTAAAAGCTTTTCCATGGCTAGGTGGGATAGACCTGCATAGGGTTCGTCATGGTAAGGGATGTCATCATTGAACCAGCGAAAGACCAGGGCGTCGTCAGCATCAAGGAAGTGAGGGACAATCGGTCCACCTTGTTCTAGCACCATCTCGGCGTATGCTCGCTCACCAGCCAAGCTAGGACGTTTGTACACTGCTGTTAGGGTGTCTAACTGGGGTTTGCCTACCCCAGACAACATCCAATCCCGGGCGAGACAAACTACACTGGAAGAATCCATTCCCCCGGATAGGTGGGCGGCAATTTGCCCTCGCTCCATTCGTTGTTTAACCGCTTGCCGCAACAGATGGGCGTAGTGTTCCCCTGCTGACTCTAGGGTAAGGCTGTTGTTGTGGTGTTGTTTTGCTGCCCAATCCCACCAACGGTAGCTTTCTACCTTTCCGGTAGCCGTAATTGTCAGTATTGTGCCAGGAAGTACACGGTTGATGCCCGTGAATGCTGTTTCCTCTGTTGGTAGCTCGACAGCAGGAGAGGGCAACATCAGAAATTGGGCGAGAAAGTCAAGGTTGAAGGGCTTATTGGGGAGCAAATCCAGCAGGGGTAGGATACTAGTGCTAAGAGCTAGGGTTGTTCCTGCCTTGAGCCAGAATAACTGCCAGCAACCAAGGGGGTCACGCAGGGCGAACAGCCGTTGTAATTCCCCATCCCACACCACCAGGGAAAACTCTCCCTCTAATTGTTCTAGACCTTGGCGACCGAAATGACTATACACTGCTAGGGCAATTGCTGCGTCTGATGTACAGTTTTGAGTGATGGACTGGGGTAACTTGGCGAGAAGTTCATCTTGATAACACAAGTGCCCCATCAGTACAGCGGCAGTCCTTGATTGATAATTGCGGGCAAAGGTTACTAAAGGCGATCGCATTACATGGTCTCGCTTAGATGGAAATACCCGAAACTCCACATCCCCATCCAAACCAGTATCCAAACCAGTAAAAACATCGAATCCTACTCTCATCACTTTCTCCTTAATAGTTCAGCTATACCGTGCCACTGGGGTAAACATCTGGCAGTGCAATTGGTCATCGGTCACAATCTCTGAGCCACACTCTACCCAAGCATGTCCCTCGAAAGGATACAAACTGATGCCAATTACCAGTTCTGCTGGCAGACCGAAAGTTGTCCTGAGGATTTGCCAACCCACAAGGGCTCGCTCTTTGCACGCCATTGGCAGTAACATGTGTTTTGCTGCCGCTGACCGCACTACAGCATCAACTCCTGCCAGTGCTTTCTCCCAATTTTCAGGGGGGGTATTGGGTGCTATGGAAGGTTGCCAACGTCGCCATAACTTGATAGTTCTCGTCCAACCCAAAGTCCGAATGCTAATCCATGCAACGGTTAGCAGCAAGGAAGTGGTAAAACGAGATGGTGGTACAGACTGGTAGGATTGGGGGAGTTGACACACAAGTAGTTGCTGACGTTCCAAATCCTCCAAAAGCTTGTTTACATCCGCAAGCACCTGGCTTTCTAGGACTCCATATTCACTAGCTAGGCAACGTGCCGCCATTTCTGGACTTTGCTCAAGGACAAGCATTAACATCTTGGTACCGATGGCATCCAGTCCATAAAACCTGCCGCGATTGAGACCCAATACTCGTGCAACCCCATCTTGAAGAACTAAAATTACATCCTTTTGGAGACGATAGAGTCCGTTTGTTTCAGTAATTACGGTAGGGACGAATTCCTGTAGGGCTAATTTGGTCATATCCCTTATCCTGATGATTTCTGAGTAATTGACTAGACCAAGGGAAGATTAAGTTTATAGCGCTACGCCCAAGGCAAAAGGCAAGAGGCAAGAGGCAAAAGTTTACTGCAAAAGCGCACCTTTTTCAGCTTTTATTAATGTCAAACACCTTAATGCGTAGTGCTATATGGTCATATCTTTTAGGGAAACAGGCAGTTTGAGAGAATTTATAAAGGTGCGCGCCTCCTAGGCCGAGGAACCCGGCCTAGGGTCGCACCTCAATCTGCCTGTTTTCTTGATTTGCTGACAATTTAGGAACGGCAATTTAATAAGTTGAGCCTCCTATCCGGACTAGATAGGATATAATCGGATATATAGGAACTAATTTGCTCAACTTATTTTGGTGTCATTCCTTAACAGCTACTTTGATTTAGGAGCGTTGATGGTTTCAATACTCTACATTAGTAGCTGATGGGTTCCTTACCGGCAGTATCTGAAGCACAACCAGTAAATGTAGTCGAAGTAAATTCCAAACCAATAGCGCTGCACTTTATCAATGTTGCCGAGATCGTACAGTTCAGGGGCACGATAGCCGGAGGTATTGGTGGATGCTAGATTGTGTCCTTTCATGGTTACTTTCCTATTGTTGACATTAGTTAGTTGTTATCAGTTACAATTGGTAAATTGGCATTTGACAATTGACTAACCGTTCCTGATACTTCACAGATTAAAGCCAATTTCTAGGTAATTCATTCACCTTTTATGAATTCAAATATACAGAAAACTGTATTGCAATTCTGATCAGGAGTGAGGTACACAATTTTTGGATTTTAGGGAGCAGGGAGCAGGGAGCAGGGAGCAGGGAGCAGGGAACAGGGAGCAGGG
Source organism: Moorena sp. SIO4G3 (assembly GCF_010692305.1). NCBI lineage: Bacteria > Bacillati > Cyanobacteriota > Cyanophyceae > Coleofasciculales > Coleofasciculaceae > Moorena > Moorena sp. SIO4G3. The sequence goes on from NZ_JAAHIG010000097.1 coordinate 11,547, forward strand.
AGCAGGGAGCAGGGAACAGGGAGTGGGTTGTTCGGGCGCGGGGAGAGAGGGAGTGGGAAAAAATCTTGTGTACTTCATAACTATGAAAAACGCTAGAATAACCCCGAATTTTAAAAAAATCGGGGTTCTACGTCTTTCAGAATTCCTCTAGCGCTTTTTAGCCTAATGAGGTACACAGGATTTTTTCCGTGTTACCTTTTGTCTGTTCCCTCTTTTATCTTCCCTGTTCCCTGTTCCCTGTTCCCTGTTCCCTGTTCCCTGTTCCCTAAAACCCAGGATTCTGTACCTCACATAATTGAAAACCGCTAGATTTTATCAACACTCTCGACTCATCACCAACTGTCCATCTTCGAGGGGATACACTCCTGTTGGTTCCATAATTGGGTCGCCTTTTTTCCAAGAAGAGGTATGAGGTGTTACACCTTGTACCGTTCCGGTGGGATAGGGTGAAACATATGGATCTCCTGGACGGTTGGGTAAGCCTCCGGAACCTGTAATCACAAAAGTGCCTTCAACCTTATTACTGCGGGCAATGCAACTAGTCAAGATCAGGGCGTTAGTATCAATGGGGTTTTGCTGTAACTCCGTCAGGCTATTTTGAATAAAGGTAGTGTCAGGTAAGGTGATCACTCCAGATACGGCACCACTGGCATTAATATCGACACGGTTATTACCATCAAGGGTAGCGGGGTCTGTGCCTTTGGGAGCGGGTTGGTAATTTTCACCAAAGAAGGCTGGGGTTTTAAGGTTGATGTCACCACCTTTACCATCACGAGCAAATGCTAGGATATCGCTGTCATCAAAAGCAATAATGGAGTTGGCGGTGAGTTTGATGTTACCACCACCACCGTCACCAGTGAAGACGTTGGTACGGATGTCGCTGTCACCGAAAAGGTGGATGTTTTTAGAGGTGATGGTGATCTTACCTCCCCCTGCTTGTTGGGCTGTGGTAATGACTTGACCATTATTGGCATGGAAGCCTTGATTTGTATTGATGGTAATATCCCCTGCTTTACCTGTTCCTTCACTTTGGGCAGAGATGCGAGCGTTATTGTTAACAGAGAGGGAATTTGCCCGAAGATTAATTGTACCTCCATCACCAGTTCCTAAAGTCGCAGCAAACAAACTACTGATAGATTGTTCATTGGTGGTGGTGCCACTAATTTCCACAGAATCCCGAGCAATAACAGTTAAGTTTCCCCCCTTGCCCTGGCTGTTTGGAAGAGTCCCAACGGATACAACTCCCCCATCTTTGATAACTAACCGCCCGGTGTCAATTGTTAAATTTCCAGCATCTCCTGCACCCAAAGTAGCAGTTGCTAAGCCTGAACTACCACTAATTTCCACAAAATCCGAAGCTGTGACTGTTAAACTGCCCCCTTTGCCCTGATTGTTGGTAGTCGCTGATATGGCTGCCCCATCACGGACAATTAACTTATCGGTTGTGACTTGAATTGCCCCACCATCACCAGTTCCGTTAGTCGCAGCAAACAAAGCACTGATAAATTGTTCATTGGTGGTGGTGCCACTAATTTCCACAGAATCCCGAGCAATAACAGTTAGGTTTCCTCCCTTGCCCTCGCTGTTTAGACCAGTGCCAACGGATACAACTCCCCCATCTTTGATAACTAACCGCCCGGTGTCAATTGTTAAATTTCCAGCATCTCCTGCACCAAATGTATCAGTTCCTAAGCCAGTGACAAATAAACTGTTTGCTGAACTACCACTAATTTCCACAAAATCAGAAGCTGTTATTGTTAAACTGCCCCCTTTGCCCTGATTGTTGGTAGTCGCTGATATTTCTGCCCCATCACGGACAATTAACTTATCGGTTGTGACTTGAATTTCTCCACCATCACCAGTTCCTAAAGTCGCAGCCAACAAACTACTACTAACTTGTTCATTTGTGCTGGTGCCACTAATTTCCACAGAATCCCGAGCAATAACAGTTAATTTTCCCCCCTTGCCCTGGCTGTTTGAAAAAGTGGCAACGGATACAAATCCCCCATCTTTGACAACTAACCGCCCGGTGTCAATTGTTAAATTTCCAGCATCTCCTGCACCAAATGTATCTGTTACTAAGCCACTGACAAATAAACTGTTTGCTGAACTACCACTAATTTCCACAAAATCAGAAGCTGTTATTGTTAAACTGCCCCCTTTGCCCTGATTGTTGGTACTCGCTAATATTACTGCCCCATCACGGACAATTAATTTATCTGTTGTGACTTGAATTTCCCCAGCATCACCAGTTCCTCCAGTAAAAGCAAACAAACCACTGATAGATTTTTCATTTGTGCTGGTGCCACTAATTTCCACAGAATTAGGGGCTGTTATTGTTAAACTGCCCCCTTTGCCCTGATTGTTGGTAGTTGCTGATATTCTTGCCCCATCACGGACAATTAACTTATCGGTTGTGACTTTAATTTCCCCACCATCACCAGTTCCTCCAGTCGAAGCCAACAAACCACTACTAACTTGTTCATTGGTGCTGGTGCCACTAATTTCCACAGAATCCCGAGCAATAACAGTTAATTTTCCTCCCTTGCCCTGGCTGTTTGAAAGAGTCTGAACGGATACAACTCCCCCATCTTTAACAACTAAGCGCCCGGTGTCAATTGTTAAATTTCCAGCATCTCCTCCACCTAAGTTTATTGTGTATAAAGCGCTGCGAATACCATTGACTGATTCTCCAGTGATTTTGACGGATTCAGAAGCAATAATTGTTAAATCACCTGAATTAGCTTTCCCGACATTTTCGGAATTAGTTGTACTAATTAAAGGAAGTAAAAAAGGATTAAAACCATTTTTCAATATAGCTGAGCCATTTTCAATATTCAATTTTTTTGTCTCAATAAAAATAGAGCCTCCAGTTCCAGCACCGAAGGATGATGTGCTCATACTGTTATTTAAATCTACAGCATTTACAGCCATTAAACTGTTATTTAAATTTACAGAATTAGTTGCTTTAATTATTATTAATACTGCATTTTTTTGCTCTGAAAAAGTACTAACAAGTATAGTACTATTTTGGAGATTTAAGTATTTAGTTTCAATCGAAATATTGCCGCCAATTTTTATTTCTTTTTCATCTCCTATTCCCATCTCATTAGATATTCCAGCACGATTGAATATATTCACAGAATCCTTAGCTTTTAAGCTAATATTCCCTGTTCTTCCTGATGCAAGAATAGAACTAGTGAAAATAAAAGAATTTTCTTGAGCTGTAAAGCTACCAGTATCAATTGTAATATCTCCAGTTTTTCCTGTACCAGAAGTAGTAGAAGCAACACGAGAGTTTCCGGCCAGCTCTAATTTCTCAGCACGGATAACAATCTCACCACTATCTTGATTTACAGTCCTTGAATCAATACTTGAAGCTCCGCTGAGACTAACCCTATTACCTTCTAGGCGAATATTGCCAGCGCGATCGCCATTAACATTAATTGCAGCGCCATTATCAAGCACTACATTTGCTCTTGCTACGTTAACTGGGTAACTCAATTGCAGATTATTTTCATCCACATTTAACCCAACTGTTCCCGTTTCCGCCAAGCCTCCTATTTCAACTCGCCCACTAGGAGCCTGTAAAATCCCACCTTCCAAGGGCACATCGTTACCTACTAACAGCAGACTCTTACCAGTAACAACACTTAGTCCATTGACACTTAGTCCATTGACAGGAGTTTCCAATACCGTACTTGTTGCTCTGGAACGGTTAACGATTTGCCCTTGACTGTTGACAGCATTAAAAAACAATGCAGAGGGGTTAACGGAAAGTAAATTACTTCCTTCAGGTTCCGTTGCACTAAACAAACCCTGCTCACCAAAGGCAATCCCATCGGCTGTCGTTGCTACAAAGGAACCTCCCACATCCAAACTGGCATTGCTACCAAACACAATCCCATTGGGATTAATGAGAAATAAATTTGCTTGGGAACTGCCAAAAGTCCCCAGGGTTCCCAAAATATCAGAACGGTTATTTCCCGTCACTCGCGCCAAAATATTCTGGATTTCTGGATTTGGACTGGAAAAATACGCCCCTCTGCCCTCGCTGACATTAAATTCCCGAAAGCTGTGGAACAGGTTAATTCCTCGCTCAGCTCCACCCCAAATCACTTCTACAGGTAATCCTTGAAAGTTTTCGATAACTTGGGAAGATTCAGCCCCAAGGGAATTGTCAGGAATGATATTACTCTGAGCCAAAGATGGGTTAATGAAGAATCCCTGAACCGAAGTTATACCAAAAAGTGCTAACCAGTAAATACCCTTCACTGCTCATTCCTCCCCTGATCTGGAAATTTATACTATAGCAAGGGGAGTATAGTTTAGGACATAGTCTTTGGGTTGAAGATCCTAATCCCAAAGCGCGACGGTCTTCTAGCAATTTTCACTTGCTACCATCACAGCGCAGTAGAGCTAAGGGAGACTAATGCGGTGGGGATCAGCTTTGTCTATACTCCATTCAACGGTCTGTGAGGTGCGGGTAGGAATCAACCAATAAACAAGATATATTATCAATAACGGAAGCAGTAAAGGGAATTGATAATTACTGAAACCCTTATCTATCAAGATATACGAGCTTTTAAATCAAAAAAAATATCTAAAAAGCCTAAACTCCTATAAAATTAGAATTTGGGCAAAATTTAATATCTGCATAGCCTTTCACCATACTTTAGCTACGGTTTCCGCAAAGGGAACCATGGAGTTACTTACAGCAAAAAACAACAGGGCTACTTAACCGTAGTACCGGATTAATTTGTAAACCATTAGTTGGAGGTGCAGCGGAAAGGGGCTGAGTGGGCTAAGAGGGGGTTCACACCTTGAAAGCTCCGTCCTAACTCTCACCCTCAGGGTGTAAGTGGTGTATTCTGCTGCGAAATTTTCGATGAAAAAAATCCGTATTTTTCTGTGGGCGGCACTATTGTCTGGTGCTATGCTCATGATTCCACAGCCAGCTCAGGCGATTGAAAGCATAATCGAGCCGGTCAGTCACTTTGATACTGGCACAGAGGCTTGGAGCGTTGTTGACGTCAATGATCAAGCATTTGACCCCGAACAGTCTAGAATCTGTGGATTCATCACTGGTGGCTACATTCGTAATGATGATCAAGTCGGTGATGGACCCTACGATTACGTTGCTCCCGAGAAGTTTCTTGGTGACAAATCCAGTTTTTTCAATGGAAACCTCAGGTTTGCTGTTGAGGTTAATTTGGAAAATAGCGATGAGATTACCGAGGATATCAATAGTTTAAATAACAGTTTAATAAATGGTTTAACCATAAGTGGTGGTGGTTTGGAACTACAGAACCATGTATCGACGCCCACTATAGACCAATGGACTCCCTACACCATACCCCTTAATGCAGAGGGTGGATGGATAAAAACCGACAGCAATGAAGCAGCGACGAATTTAGAGATAATGCAAGTCCTGACAGATTTGGATTATTTAAAGATTAATGGCGATTGGTTCACAAATACCAACAAAGACCGTTCCAGTCTCGATGAAGTTCGCTGGGAAACCTGTGGATCTCTCTACGTCTATGAAGCCCCAAATAATTCTGCCCCTGTGGTGGCTAATCCCATTGGCGCTCAAAGCATTAACGAGAATGAGCCTTTTACCCTGACAATTGGGGAAGCAACATTTAGCGATCGCGATGGAGATAGTCTGAGCTTTAGTGCAACCATACCGAGCTGGTTAAATTTTGATGGCACTACCTTCAGTGGTACTCCCAGTAGCGATGACATTGGCACAACTACAATTACTGTAACAGCGTCTGACGAGCTATGCAAAACCGTCAGCAATGCCTTTGAAATTCAGGTTAACCATGTTCCCGTGCCTACTGAAATAGCCAATTCAGTGGAGGATTTTTCTGATACTCAAGGAGAGCATAACTGGTTCTACGGTTACTACGATGGTTCCCTGACCAGTGCTGATTTCCATGAAATGGAGCAATACACTAAGGGGTCCTGGAAAGTGAAGCAAGGAAAATACTGGACTGAGCTATCTAACACTATTGCTCATCCCAACGGTCCGAGAACCAGCGGTAGACGGCAAAGGGTTGAGCAGTGGGGAGTTCGTCGCTGGGTTAGTGACATTGAGGGGGAAGTTACGTTCAAGGGTCACCTGGCCAAGAAAGACCTTCGTACTGCCAGCGATGGTGTGATTGCCTATATCTTTGTTGATGGTACTAAAATCTGGTCTGACGCAATCGATGGCAAGGATGGTGTTGGGGTTGATTTCAGTGTATCCAGCACAGTGCAAAAAGGCTCGGTAGTTGACTTTGCCCTGGCACCTGGCAATAGCGACTATTTTGATAAGAGCACATTCACTATTAGCATCATTGGTTTGTTGTAGAGCTTAAGCAGTCAGCGGTCAGCGGTCAGCGATCAGCGGTCAGCGGTCAGCGGTCAGCCGTCAGCGGTTATGGGAGTCAGGAAATTAAGTACTGACTCCCTTGGCACCAGCTAATTCTATTTTTAGTTAATAGCTTGATTGATCAACAGCGCGATGGCGAAGCGGTTCCAAAGGAACATCGCGTTTTTTTAGTTCACGATCAACCTAAAATAGACTTTACAGATGGATGCACCAATTCATCAGGGACTTGGTTTGGCTCAATGTATTCATTAATCTCCCCCTGATTGTCAAGATAGAAACTTAAGGCATCAAATACTTGCGCCAGAGTCAAATGAGTTAGATGGTTTAGAATTTCTTCTGGCATAATACCCAAGCGCCATAAACCAACAATAGCACGCACAGATGTCCGAGTGCCGATGATGATTGGTTCTCCGTTCAAAATTTCCGGATTACGAGTAACGTAGCGCGAGATCGTTTTAGCAGTCATAAGGCTCTTTGCTTTGGGAAACCAGTGCTATGTCTAATTTACCAATAAGATTTCAGGTAAGCATATGCGCTTCGCGCACGCTAGGCGAACAGCGGTCAGCGGTCAGCGGTCAGCTGACGTTAGCACAAGCTAATTCTATTGTTCGTTCATAGCTTGATTCAGCAACAGCGCGTACGCGAAGCGGTTCCAAAGGAACATCGCGTTTTCTTAGTTCACTGTTTGGTTATCTGGTTTTGGGATTTGGTTTGGGTAGTGATGATGCGTTCCCGTAGCGTGGCCTACGGCCAATCACTACAGCAAACTCCTAAGCTATTCGTATTAGTAGTTATATTTTTATCATATTTATTTTTATTTTGTAATGAGTATTTGGACTTATTTTTAAGTGTATAAATTAGTTGTAAAACTAGATTGTGATTTTTAATAAAATAAAAAAATATGTATTCCTTACTGCTCTTAACTATCCGGAGTTTTATATTTCCTAAACCTTTGGATTATTTGTTCACATCTCAAATCGAAATACTATAGTAATCTTAATTTACTTGATGTCGCTTCGGCAGTGCTTCAGTTTGACCCGGTGGGTGGAATGGGCATCTTGGTGGAACGGGCATCTTGGTGGAATGGGCATCTTGGTGGAATGGGCATCTTGGTGGAACAGGCATCTTGGTGGAATGGGCATCTTGCCCGTTTCATTTCGGGCTGTACCAACGCTGGCTACGAGGCGGACAATGAGAGTCTCTTCCCTAAGGCACCCTACACCTCTCTACTGTACAAGTAAAATTATGATATTCAACTAACAAAATGTTATGAATGCGGCCTCTTCCCACTTTTCCCTGTTCCCAGATCCGCTGTGCCCTCTTTCAGACTAGTTATTTACCATAAAAATACCTTATATCCTCAATTATCTCCCCCACTCTTCGCCACCTGGTAATTCAGTTAAATGATCATCTAAAACTGCTGGTAGTTCTTTAGCTGAATAGCGGTAAGTCAAACTAAGTAAACTATTTGCACTCAAAATCAGCTGTGGTTTATCTAGTCTCTGGGAAACTTGAGACCGCCTTAACTCTCCATTGAAAACTTCGAGACTAGCAGGAGCGATCGCTGCTTCTAGTGCTTCCTCTAATCTTGCCTCCCATTGATCAGGTTTAATATAATAGGATGTCTTATTATCTTTAAGATTAAGCTTTTTAATTTCCAGAATTGAACTAGCAATTGAAGCTGCCCAAGAATTGGTTAAACGCTGCTCAACTTGATTTTTAATTAAGTGGATAAATAGCCTGACTAGGAACGAATCAATATTACGCAAAATTGCCTGTTTACTCATCCCTTCTAATTCATCGACAATTGCTAAAGCATCTGCGTATCGTCCTTCTACAATGCTAGTTTTGAGGTCTATAAGTTCTTGTGTCATCAATTTTTTATCGACTAATTCTATAAATAGCAAAGGGAACAGGGAACAGGGAGTAGGGAGTAGGGAGTAGGGAGCAGGGAGTAGGGAGCAGTTAATTCAGAAGAGGTACGTTTGATCAAACTAATGTGATCAAATTCTAAAGTAGAGGCATAAAACTAATTTGGTCTTGATATTCATCCTCTATTGAGGCTTCAGCAATAATTATTAATTCCTCCATAATTTGACCCATACTCATGTCCTCATTGATGATGAATATCCCTGGCACATGAAGACCTGCTGCCAGATGGTCTTTTAAATGAACAGGCATAGTTTTACGGTTATTAGTGACAAGAATAAAGCCATTATCCTCACACCATCTGAGAATATCTGGGTCAGAAGTACCTTTGGGTGGTGTATTCGGGTCGCCAATCGCCCAGACTTTTAATTGAGGATAGCGTCGCAAAATCTGTGTGCGATAACTTAACGGAATATGTTCATCCAGTAGATAGTTAATTGTCATTAACTAGCCTCTATTGTTTTAGTCTGGTTTTGATATGCAGCATCTTTTTCAGCTTTAAACTTTCGGAGTTTTTCAATAAAATGAGGAGGATTTTTACGCTGTTGCTCGCGCATTTGATGACTCCACTCCAACCAGTCAGCAATATAAGCGCTTACGGAAACTTGGTTGTGTAAATAGTATAAAATAGTGGCATAAACCTGTTCTAGTGTTACCGTCCTATAGCGTTCTGCAATGGCTTCTGGTGTCTGGGCACGATGGATATATTGATAGAGAATATGTTCTATCCCAATGCGTGTTCCTTTAATGCGAATATCATCGGGTGCTAAAAAATCAAAGTAATCTTCTAATTGCATTAGTATAATAGTTTTTAATTGAGGGAGTAGGGAGTAGGGAGTAGGGAGTAGGGAGTAGGGAGTAGGGAGTAGGGAACAGCGGATCTGGGAACAGCGGATCTGGGAACAGCGGTTCTGGGGAAAAATATTGTGTACCTGATTAGGCTAGAAACCGCTAGACTTATATAATACTATGTTACCATTCTTTTGATCATGAAATTGGACTGGAGTAGGAGCCGGTAATGCTTACTTATTTTATTCAAAAGCTAATAGCTAATAGCTGATAGCTGATAGCTTACGGTTGTTTCAACAAGAAACTAATGAGTGCAAAGACAATTAACTGGGATGATGTTCGCTCCCAAGTTCTGGAAAATCCAGAAGTCAAAGCCGAGTCTGAAGCGCTATAATTTGAGTTGAGTATCGCTCGTATCGAATCACCCATGGCTTGTGCTATGCCCGCCAAAGATATATACCATGACACTGTTAAAACCGCTTTAATCAAAGATGGATGGAGCATTACTGATGATCCGCTCAAAATTGAAGTAGGTAGGCGTTATATTTATATCGATCTGGGTGCCCAGCAATTATTAGGAGCCGAAAAACAGGGACGTAAAATTGCAGTAGAAATTAAAAGTTTCTTGGCTCCATCTCCCGTTAGTGAATTAGAAAAGGCACTGGGACAATATGAACTCTACTCTCTAATCCTAGAAGCGGTGCGACCCCGGTCGGGTTTCCCGACCTAGGGAACGCGCACCAAGAGAGACGAAGATCCGGAGCGTCAGTTATACCTTGCGATCAGCGATCTCATCTTCAATGAATTTTTTTCAGAAGAGATTGGTCAAAGGGTGCTTCGTAAAAAGAATTTAAGAGTGATTGTTTTTGAAGCAAATATCCAGGATATTTTACAATGGATAGCGTAAAATTATACCAAGATACCGTCGAAAAAATTCTCAAAGACTATGCGGCTATCCCATACAGTTATGGTGATATTAAGCAGTATGTCATTATTGATGCCGAGCGTACTCATTTCCTACTGTTTAACGAAGGATGGAAGGGCAAAAAAAGAGTCCATGGGGTTGTCACCCATGTTGAGATTCGTCAGAGCAAACTCTGGATTCATTATGATGGCATCGAAGAGGGCATTACCGATGAACTAGTGGCGGCGGGTGTGCCAAAGGATCATATTGTCCTTGCGTTTCATCCTCCCCATTTACGTCAACATACTGGATATGCGATCGCATAACCCAAATCACAAATATAGCAATTATCATAGCTATGAGGTACACAATTTCTGGATTTTAGGGAACAGGGAACAGGGAACAGGGAACAGGGAACAGGGAATAGCGATGCGCTGGATCAAGACAGGGAATCAAAGTCAAAGAAGACTGTACCTCATAACTGCGATAAACGCTATAAACCGAGGAATAAGACAATTCTCAAAAAAGTGCGATCGCATCAGCGCTAACCAGTCAGTCCGCAACTTGATGCGATCGCATCCCATAGTTATTCAAGTAAGAAGTCAGTAGTAGGGTGCGTTCATAACCCACCCATCCCATTAACAATTCCCTCTTCTTTCTTCCCTACTCCCTACTCCCTACTCCCTACTCCCTGGTTCCTGTTCCCGACTCCCGACTCCCGACTCCCGACTCCCGACTCCCTAAAATCCTAACCCAATCGAGATTCAATAATAGCGATCGCATTAGCAATGCCATCTTCATCGCGGATTTGTTTGCCCAAGGCTTCAGCATTTTGCCGAATAGTCTGGTTTGTCGTCACTTCGTGGATAGCAGTAGCCAGCTTCTCGGCAGTCAATGTCTTTTGGGGAATCGGTTTACTGCCCACACCAAGGGCATGAACACGGTCGCCCCAAAAGGGTTGGTCCCCAAAAAAGGGACAAATGATGGTAGGACGACCTGCCCGTAAGCCAGCAGCGGTTGTGCCAGCCCCACCATGATGCACCACTGCCGCCATACGGGGGAAAAGCCAATCGTGGGGAGCGCTGTCAATTTTGAAAATGCTATCGGGCAAGTCAGCCACAGCCAAGCCACCCCAACCGGTAGCAATAATCCCCCGCACATTCGCTTGCTGTAACCCTTCAATCACAATTTCCGTCAGCCGCTGGGGATCTCGTCCAGCCATACTGCCAAAACCGACATAAACCGGAGGATTGCCAGCATCAAGGAAATTCTGTAACTCAGCCGGTGGTTGCCATGTATCTTGTTGGTCTAGAAACCAGTAGCCTGTTGCCACCACACTCTCAGGCCAATCCGTAGCTTCATCGGACACAAACTTACTGTAACAATATAAAACCGGAATCTGTTCACCGGTAGTGGTACGCAGAATATTAAAATTGCCGGGTTGGGGTGGCAAATCATGGTCAGCTCGCCACCTTTTGACAGGTTTGCCTGCTGAAAACTCCATTAATCGATTGACGAAGCGATAGGTCAGTTTGTTATACCAGCCCCCTAAAGGCCATTTCGGGAAGCCCATGTTAGGAAATTCAGCGGTAGGCACCAGCATCGGCAAGGGAACAGCCATGATCACGGGAATGCCCAATTTTTCGGCGAAATGAGGGCCCCCATAGGTTTTGGGGTGGAAGATGATCAGATCAGGGTTGGCTTGTTGTGCGGAATTCCAAGTATCCTTAAGCATCATCCGTTGCATGGGAGCAACTTGTTTAGATAACTTGCGAGTGAGTTTGATGATTTCCCAGAGGTTGGTCGTATTTTCCATGGCATCGCGACCTTGATCTGAATTCATCAACTTCATCATCTCATCGGTCATATAGCCATAACTTAAGCCATGCTCCCTGATGAATAATTCAAAACTGGCACTGGTACAGACTGTGACGGTATGTCCTGCTGCTTTTAAACCTTTGCCCAATGCCACATAGGGCTGGACATCGCCACGGGAACCTAGTGTTTGGATAAATACATGCATAGGTCACAGACTTCTTTGCTGAAGTTGGGAACAGGAAACAGCGGATCTGGGAATAAGGTTACCTGAATCAATTGTAATAATTTTTGTTCCCTGTTGCCTACTCCCTAGTTCCTGCTCCGTCTTTCCTGTTACCTTTTCCGTCTTCTCTTTACCATACCCACTGGACAACGCTCGATGTGCTCCTTGATCACCCAAGTTGGTTCACCGTACCTGATGTAACGGCCATCATAGGGTTCTTGACACATGGAGTCGAGAGTTTTACAAGTCACATTATCCCCGTCGCTGGTACAGACAAAGTTTTGGAGGTGTTGTTTCGCCAGTTCCAAAGCTTCAATCACCACATTTTGCCGAATCAATTTCCGGGTCATGGACAAGGTTGGAGCTGATACATAGCCCTTAGGGTCGGCCTCAGCTTCGGAACGATATTGTTGGCAAACAACTTCAGTCATTGGCAATCCATCACCATCGCAAAGTGCCATGCGCCGGTGCCTGGTATTGAAGACAATGGGCTGCTCGTGGATCTCACTGTCTTGGCTCTCAGAGGTGGTGCGAATAGAAACCGCTGCGTTGACAACACCGAGGTCTTCCAATTTATTTTTGTCAACCGGTCCGGCGTTTCCGGTAACTGCAATAGAGACCATCGCCCGACTATTTTTCAAAGCACCAGCAGCCATTTGTCGAGCTGTGGTTTCTGTATAAACATCGCCTTTTTTGACCCCAAGCATCTTGCGCTTAGCATCACTATCATAGGTGGAAAATCCACCGTAGGTGTAGGAACCATAGAGGGGAATGTTGACGATTGTGGAAATAATCATGCCACTGGTCAGAGACTCCGCTGTGACAACATTAAGCTGCCGTGCCTTAATTTCTTTCAAAAAGCTTTCAGCTTTTTCATTCATCAGAGGAGTGTAATCAATGGACATATAATCTACTGTACTGCAACCGTTGTCTATGTACAGTAACCCTCGTAAGCAGGTTTGAGCTGAGTCGCTGGTATCAGCCATTGCTAGTTGGACCCCAAGCAGAAAGGGTAGGATGAGCGAGACCAGTACCATCAAAACCTTATTTTTCCGCATTTTTGACTGTCTTTCTCCAAACGATAGTTAAATTGACTCTGATTACACTATCAATGATTGGCTTGGATTAGCTGGTTTTTATTTAAATTTAATGGTTTTGACAGCAAGGGAGTAGGGAGTAGGGAGTAGGGAGTAGGGAGTAGGGGGAGAGGGTTTGACGTTTTTTTATAACTGAATAATATTTAATTTAAATGCACAACAGTTTAACAATAATCCGATCTTCGGATCAAAAACGTTATTCCGAAGTTTGACAAGGTTTCAAAAATGTGTTTTACGCTGATCGGGATGCCGTGATTTGATTATAAAGTTGAGGCAGAAGCTGTAAGTGTTGAATCGCTGCCAAATTTGTGATTGCCGATGTATCGCTAATAACAATCACAACCTTCCTAACTCCCGCAAATTTTTCAAGTCAAGTTCAAAGTCTTCAACATCGTAGGAGTAAAGCGGAATTTTGCGCTGCTTAAGAAATTGGCGAAACTCGTTGGGTTCCATGTGGGCCAGTCGGCTGGCATAGTTTAGTGTTAGGCGACCTGTTTGGAACAAGTGTAATGCAATTCGGGAGCGAAACTCACTTGGGGTAAGCTGGGATGCTTGTAGGATTGCGTCTGAAATAACGATACTCATCACAGAATTGTTTTATCAATCGTATTTTTAAGGGTAGCTCAAAAACGTTCTGTTTTTACTAGATTTCAGCTAACTGGTACTAGGGCGTGTTTTCAAAGTTTTCCGCAAGATTTAGATCCCCCTTAAAAAAGGGGGGAGCCATAGTCAAAGTCCCCCTTTTTTAAGGGGGATTTAGGGGGATCTCCGAGTTTGAAGACACACCCTAGCCCTCCCATAACTGTCCAGTTTATGCAGGTCATTTCGTTTGCGATCGCACAAATCAACGCTGCACCTAAGCTTCCACAGCGATAGGCGGGGTCAACGTAAAGATCAATCAAGACTGCTCCATGGGTGTAATCAGAAGTGTTGAACGTTTAAAACATTCAACACTTCTGGGATTTAAGCAGGTCAAGAATGAGTTGGGATGGGCGGATTTTTAGGTTAAGTCAGTTTTTTTCAGGAGTTATGGAATTCCACACTTCAAGGAGTACCTTGCCTTGGTCAGACAAAGGATAAGCTATTTTGGGTAAAAGATTACTCGACCAGGCATTTTTTCTTCATTAATCCAAGCGTAAACACGCAAGCAAGCTAAGACTTTGCCAGGAGTACCTCTAACCTGTAATTTATCGATTACGTCATCTTTGTTCTCTGTATATTTAATAATATCATCTCGAACACCTAAAAGCCATTGACATCCTGCTGTATAACCATCCAGACTATTAACTCTTTCCACTGCTTTGTCAAGGGTTTTTCTTGCGTCTTTCTGCAAATTACACCACCAGGAATTTGGGTCAGCTAAAGGCTGATATACTAATGAGTTAATCGCCTCGTCTAAGTCCAGCCTTGCCTTTAAGGATTTAATCGGATCTTGTTCATGGTCTTTGACTTTTTTGAAAAAAAGTATCAAGGTTTTAATATAATCCTCTCTATGCTTGGAATTAAAACGGGTTATACCAAAAAATTTAATACTTTTCAGGCAATGATGTAGGGAGGGGTCGTTTTGAATAAAATCTATGCAGATAGATACGATCTGGGCAAGAAATTTCAGATCGCCATCTAGAGTTTTATCGTTAATTTCTGAGTATAAGGAAGCTTCAGTTGATAAACACAACCCTTTAGCCTTAACTGTTCCTGTTAAACCAGGATAGAGAAGTTGATTTTCTGAAAAAGGAAGTTTGTTGTTGTTCCTATCATCTTCCTTTGCGTTGATTTTTTTAGCTGACTGCAGAGCTTTATTTTGCCACTTTTGAGCCATAGACCCTGGAACACGCAGTAAAAGCTTTTGAATTTCGTCCCATAAGTCTGAGTCATTAGTGCTTCGAGGTTTTGAATCACCAATATAAGGGTCAAGTTTCTTATCTGTGAAGAAGTCATCACAGAAATCTTGGAGAATTAATCCTGGTTTTTTTAAATCAGTTAAATTTTCCGAATTTGTATTCTTCGAAGTCTCTTTGTTAGAGATCTTATCGTTATAAGTATTCTCTTCTAAAAGCTGATTTAGTAGTTCGGATAGCTGACCACAAAGGGTAGCTTCTTCTGAATTTTCTATAGCTTCTGCACGGGCTGATTCCAAAGAGGCATACAGTCCCTTGAGAGTATGCCGTAGATATCGCCCTAGCTCCGAGTCTCTTACTAACAACTGTTTGAGCAGTTGACTCAATCCATCACCATCAGTGTACTCCACTAAAGGGGA
>NZ_JAAHIG010000098.1:0-26916 GCF_010692305.1 Moorena sp. SIO4G3
CATATCTCTTAATGGGGTGGACTTTCACCACCATCCGTTAAACAGTTAGAAATTCGGGTTTTTCCCGCGATTCCCCTAAGTCATACCCCTCCTATCTCAGGAGGCTCCTACTTAGAACGAGCCGCACTCTTCTTTAAGGTCAAACAATTGCGGGTTTCTCTCCCGGTTGTGCCTCGGATTTTCAGCCTGTACCCATATCTAAATGATACCCTAGCGCTATAAAAGTGTCAACCCTTTTAGTAAAATTGCATCTAGGCGACTTTAGTCGCTACCTGGCTTTCATCCCCGGTTTAAAAACACGGGGCTTTCAGCCTGGAGCAGATCCGTAAACCGGACCCTGTAAACCAGAGATTAGTACCCAGCACTAAAGACTCAGCTTAATCCTGTTTGGATTTAGTAAGTCCATTTTCTTCACTATACCGTTCCATAAAACGAATGAAACGATCCCACTGCTCTCGAGATTTCATTATGTAAGTTGCTTCTATAGCCATTGGTTCACCATTAACAAATTTGCCATTAACATTACTGGTAGAAATCTCACCTTCTTCATCAACCATGTACATTCCGGTGATATCTTCCTTAAAGTCTTTATCGATAGCTTGAGGCTTTTGAAAATAAAAGGTTGCAGTGCCAGTCTGACCAGTTTTAGAGCGAGTTATACGTACGTCGGCGACAACTTCTTCTTTGATGCCTCTAGAGAACTGAATTTCAGCCATACTATAAGTCCGATTAAGAAAATATTAAGAATCTTTACACCACTATCTTCTCATCCAAGCTGCCATAAATGGCAAAAAATTTTAACTGATGGCTGAACTGATGGCTGAAGGTTTCCCTAGGTTAGCTCCATAGCAAGTAAGCATTCAGCCGTCAGCGGTCAGCGGTCAGCTTATTTTATTCAAAAGCACCGATTGCGCTACGCGCACGCTGGGCGAGTAGCGTGTGCTATGGGCATAAACTGTTCGGTGTAGCGTGGCCACAGACCCAAAGCTGATAGCTGATAGCTGATAGCTGAATGCTTACCATAGGAATGACTAAAATAATCCAACTTTAGCCTAAGCAGTGGGAAAATTGGATTACACTGATACCGTTTCGGCAAACCGATTTAAGCAATCACTCGATCATACATGGGTAAACAGCGCGTTCTATCTGGAGTTCAACCAACTGGCAATCTTCACCTGGGTAACTATCTCGGAGCTATCCGCAACTGGGTCGAAGGTCAAAGTCAGTACGATAATCTATTTTGTGTAGTGGATTTACACGCTATTACTGTACCCCATAACCCAGCCACTCTAGCAGAAGATACCTTAAGCATTGCTGCCCTCTACTTAGCCTGCGGGATTGATTTAGAATACTCTACCATCTTCGTACAATCCCATATCCCTGCCCACAGTGAACTAGCTTGGCTGCTCAACTGCATTACCCCTCTCAACTGGCTAGAGCGAATGATCCAGTTCAAGGAAAAAGCGGTTAAACAAGGGGAAAATGTCAGTACTGGCTTACTGGACTACCCGGTATTGATGGCAGCAGATATTCTACTTTATGATGCCGATAAAGTTCCAGTGGGAGAGGACCAAAAGCAACACATCGAACTGACTCGTAATATCGCTATCCGAGTTAATGACAAGTTTGGCAGTCAGGAGAAACTTGTGCTAAAGTTGCCAGAGCCTATGATCCGGCAAACGGGTGCTCGTGTCATGAGTCTCACTGATGGCAGGCGCAAAATGTCTAAGTCTGATCCATCCGAGTTGAGCAGGATTAACGTGCTTGACTCTCCTGAGGAGATCCAAAAGAAAATCAAGCGCTGTAAAACTGACCCAACTAGAGGCTTATGGTTTGATGACCCAGAACGCCCGGAATGTGATAATCTACTAACGTTGTATACCCTACTTTCTGGGAAAACGAAGGAAGAGGTGGCGACAATATGTCGGGATATGGGTTGGGGTAAATTCAAGCCCTTACTGACAGAAGTAACAATTGAAGCACTCAAGCCGATTCAACAGAAGTATCACGATGTTAGGTCAGAGCAGGGCTATCTTGAGGGCGTGTTGCGAGAGGGGCGACAAAAAGCGGAAGCGATCGCAAACCAGACCTTGTCCAGGGTGAAAACTGCATTAGGGTTCATTGCTGTAACCTAATTCCTGGAGATAAGTAAATACAATAACCATAAATGACTAACCCCACTAAGAATTCGTTTCGCACTGCCGTTGAGTCCGGTGAATTTTTGATTACTGCAGAAGTGGCACCCCCCAAGGGGGGTAACCCAGCTCACATGGTCAAAATGGCTCAAACCCTCAAAGATAGAGTCCATGCTATCAATATCACTGATGGCTCTAGGGCAGTCATGCGGATGTCGTCTTGGGCAGCCTCGGTGATTTTACGCCAGCAGGGAATTGAACCAATTTGTCAGGTAGCTTGTCGCGATCGCAACCGGATCGCTTTGCAAGCTGACTTGATGGGTATTAACGCTTTAGGTATCGGTAATATTCTCGCCCTAACTGGTGATCCAGTCAAAGCAGGTGATCATCCTGATGCTAAAAGTGTATTTGATTTGGAATCAGTACGCCTATTGCAACTAATTACTAAGCTAAATCAAGGGGTTGATTTCAATGATAAGCCCCTTACTGATCAAGCAACTGATTTATTTACTGGTGCAGCAGTAGACCCCCAGCTCAAGAGTTGGTCAGGCTTACAAAGTCGGTTTGAAAAGAAACTGGAGGCGGGAGCAGAGTTTTTCCAAAGCCAGCTCATTTGCGATTTTGATCGCCTAGAGAAGTTTATGGATCAGATTGCGGCTGGTACTAATAAGCCAATTTTAGCAGGGATATTTTTGCTCAAATCCGCTAAAAATGCTAACTTTATTAATAAAAAAGTTCCAGGTGTTAATATCCCTGACGAGATTATTGATCGGCTAGCAGCAGCAGATAATCAGTTACAAGAAGGGATAAAAATTGCTGCTGAGCAAGTTAAGCTCGCACAGCAACTGTGCCAGGGTGTTCACATGATGGCAGTCCGCCGAGAAGACTTGATTCCCCAGATTTTGGATTTGGCTGGCATTTCGCCATTGCAGAAATCCTCTCCCGTTAATGACTTTGTTTGTAAGTAAATTTCAGATAAATTGTTATAGCGCTGCGACCAGGGAATAGGGAATAGGGAATAGGGAATAGGGTAAATATACCTTCTTCTATTCCCACCCTGCCTAATCTACCCACACTTCCCACACTCCTCCCTCTTCCCTGTTACCTTTTCTCCTTTTAACTAATACTAAAAATTACCGAACTAACTACAGGGGATAGGGTGAAAAAAGTTTGACTAATGTCTGTGAATGTCTCAATCAGTGAACGCCTCTGGAGGGATTGTAAAACATTGATTAGTTTTGAATCCGAGCTAATGGTAATATCCTGGCGCAATTGTTCCCGGGAAACGGGGGTGGTACTTGTTGCTAGATACTTGATCACTTCTCTTTCTGACTGATCTAACCGATTCAACTGTGCAATTAAAATTAACCTCATTGGCTCGGGAACAAATACCTCATTCAAGCTTAAAAATTTCGAGACACTGCCATTAAAGTATTTTTCAATTGTTGTCGCTACTAAATTTAAGGCTAAGGGATTGCCTCGATAACGGGTAATCAAGGTTTTCCATTCTTCCGTATTTCCAAACAACCCGTTATCTACTAAGATTTTTTCAGCTTCTTCTGTAGGTAAACCCTTGAGAGTTAAGGAAGCAGTAGTGTTATTTTTTTGCTGCAGTAACTCTAGTTGTAAAAATTTTTCCCAACTGATCAGGAGCAAAGCACTTTGGTGTTTTTCCTGTGCTACTCGTCTCAATAGCTGACCATAATCCTGATACTTGGCTTGATAGTATCCAGCTATAGCGCCAGGATTTAAAATCTGTTCTGCGTCATCCAGTACGATCAGACACCGATGCTCTTGTAAAGATTTTATCAAGGTAGAAATAAGAGCGTTGATATCTTCTGGTAAGTTTAATGATTGGTGGTGAGATAGGAATAGAATCAGCTCTACTAGCAGTTGCTTAAGGGGTGGAGCATGGCGCAGATTACGCCAAATGATATATTCAAATTCTCCCTTAAGGTTGTTTGCAAGTTTGACAGCCAGAGTGGTTTTACCAATCCCTCCTATACCCAAAATGGCTACTAGTGAGTATTTGTTTTTACTAATCCATTGTTGGAGTTGATTGAGTTGATTAGTGCGTCCATAGAAAGCAGAAATTTCTGGTGCTTCCCCCCAATCGTGGTGGTACTGAGGCATTTTGTATCCTGCAACTTCTAGCCACTTAGGGACGTCTTTCCAGTTACTAAGGCTATTCGATTCTCGGTTAGTTAGTGCTTCGACATATCGATACAATCCCCTAGTCAGAGCAACAGCGATTGAGTTAGAGCTCCGATGGAGAGTCTCAGCTATTTTTTTTGGGGAGTAGCCAGAAAGCAATCCTCTCAAGTACACTTTTTCGACTGGTGTAAGTGTAGTTTTATTCTGGGTTTCCCTCTGTTTTTGCTCGCCAATATCTATATATAAATTGTCTAAATCCCAGAGCTTTACTGCTTCTAAAAACAGTTCATCTTCTGGATAAAACGCACCCTGCCCCATTTGCTTGCCTTCCTTGAGATAAAACTTGTAAACCCTTACAGACTGTGGCTTAAACATCAAGGTTACAGTTTATCGTTGACAGTCAACTGTTTACAGTTAACAGTCAATCACATTGCAACCAATCAGCCGATGCAAAGTAAATGTGTATTACCAAGGGACCTGGTTTGATGAGCACCATCGAAAACTTACAAGGGCTGTAAATCGTATCAAAGACTCAACAGGGAATCCAGCAAATTCCATGTCTTGATGCAGTCGCTCATGGGGGGAACCCCCAAGACCGCGCTGCATCGCTAATTTCTTTACAAAAGTTTACAACTAAACCATCCTAGTAACTATCAGGTCAAGGTCAGGAAATTATGCGGATTTTTACAAAAATTTACATCTGGAAGTCATGACTGAGGCAACGCTTGACAGCAAAGGGGATCAAAATCAGTGCTAACACTCAAGGCTAATCACTGGCTAATCCTGTTTAGTTGAGGTTTCACAAAAGCGATCGCTTTTCTAATGGCAGTCGTAAGCCAAGGGATGATTGAGAGCTTGATGGTGTTCACAAATAGGTCTGCTCCCTGTCTTGATGCAGTCGCTCATGGGGGGAACCCCCTTTGGCGGCGCTGCCTCCCCAAGACCGCGCAAATCACGCTAATGCTGTTAGGCAAGACGACAAAACCATCGCTGAGCTCAATCATCCCCTTCCTAGACTCTGTGTTAGGTGGCTCAGGTAATGACTTTCTGTCTGGCGGCTCAGGTAACGACATTGTGATTGGCGGCTTAGGTAATGACTTTATATTTGAGCTAGAGGCGGCAGCCCCGCGCTGTACCCGATAGGGTCAGCGTCGGGAAGGATAGCCCGGTGATGTAGTGAAACGTAATCACCAATTAAGAATCCTGGGGGACAGGGAGACGAGCTATAAAGCTCCTGACTAATTCGGAAGGGGTCATCCCTCTATTGTCGGCCTCCTGCTTTAATTGTCGTTTCTCAAATTCAGTTACTCTGATTATCAATTTTTTATCTTTCATGTTTTTCGGTTTTGGGTTGTCAAATGAATACCCATATGCTACATTAGAAATAGGTCGATAAACAAGAGGACGAGTATGAGATCTGCATATCAATACCGATTGAGACTAACAAAGTCGCAAGCAGCAAAAATAGATAAATGGCTGGACATGTTACGCCATCAATACAATTTCTTGTTAGCAGATAGGTTTAATTGGTTTGAACAGAATCGCTGCTCTGTCAATTCATGTCCAATTGTTTGTCACCTACCGGAGTTAAGGAATAATCCTGACTACTTTTCACAAAAAAGAACTCTACCTCAACTCAAGAAAGACAGACCTTGGTACAGTGATATTCATGCTCACGTGTTACAAGACTGCGTCAAAAGAGTTGATCTAGCTTTCAAGCGATTCCTGAAAGGAGATGCCAACGGAAAGAAAAGCGGAAAACCTCGATTTAAGGAAAAAAACAGATACAAGTCCTTTACTTTCCCTTCCTTGTCTAAGAACCCAATAAATGGCAACGTTTTAACTCTTCCAAAATTTGGAAAGGTTAAAATGATCTATCATCGATCAATTCCAGAAGGGTTCAAGATCAAAACGGCTACCATAACCCGTAAGGCCGACGGATATTACGTTACTTTGTCGCTCCAGGATGACACTGTTCCGGAAGTCATCCCAATAGACAGTGTGTCCAATCCAATCGGTATAGATATGGGTCTCAAATCTTTTCTGGTCAAGTCTGATGGCTCAGAGGTACCAATTCCTCATTGTTATCGAAAGGCTCAGAAACGACTAAAGAAAATCCAGAAAGCTGTAAGTAGATCGAAAAAAGGTAGCAACAATAGAAAAAAGGCGGTCAGCAAATTAGGCAAAGCTTATAAAAAAGTAGCGGACACTCGAAAAGATTTTCATTTCAAAACAGCGAAAGAGTTACTAGGTGACCACGATCTGGTTGCTCATGAAAAGTTAAATATTAAAGGACTGGCTAGGACTAAACTTGCCAAATCAGTTCTTGACGCTGGGTGGGGACAATTCTTGTCTATTCTTGCAACCAAAGCCGAAAATGCTGGGTTGTTAACGAAGGCAGTTAATCCTCGGAACACAAGTCAAAACTGTTCTAACTGTGGAAAAAAAGTCCCTAAAGAATTGAAAGACCGCATCCACTCTTGTCCTCACTGTGGGTTCACAGCGGATCGGGATGTGAATGCGGCGATGAATATATTGAATTTGGCGGTGGGACGTCCCGTCACTAGTAAAGCTTGCCGAGTAACCGAACCGTTAGGTGGTGTTGGCAAGAAGCCCGCGTTGTCCCGTTAGGGCAACGTCGGGAGTACGTCACGGCTCTGGTAATGACACCCTCATAGGTGTAGATCCCACCAGTAACAATCCAGGTATGAATGAAACTGATAGGTTAAACCGAGGAGCTGGTAATGATACATTCGTGATTGGAGATAAGAACAATCCTTACTATGTCGGGGGGGAGGAACTGATGGTCTCAATGACTTTGCTCTAATTGAGAAGTTCGAATCTGGTATAGATACAATTCAACTCCACAAAGGCAGCAACTATGTCTTGTTAAAAAACTTTATTGCTATCACTCCAGGCTTGTCTCCTTCTGATTTGACAAATATTGGTTCAGTGGAACCGATTGCTAATAATATTGCTGGAGGTATGAGCGTAGCGGATAGTTTGAAGCTTGTTCCGATCCCGGCTAGTTTGAGGTTTGACATTATTGCTATAGTTCCTGATGGCTATAGCCAAGGGGATCTGATCTTTGTATAACGACTAGTACACCGTCTCGGAAACAACTGACTAGTTAAAATCTCTTTGATCTGGCTTGTCTTTCCCCTGTTTTTCCTCTCCGTTCAACTGAGATCTCGGAGCATTGTGATTAATCGTTTGGTGGGCAGTGCAAACCCAAGGCTATGGCCAGCTTGGTGAATCGGTTTGCTGCACTGCCCACCCTACATCAACCTGAGATCTTGGACTATTGTGATTAATCGTTTGGTGGGCAGTGCAAACCCAAGGCTATGGCTAGGGTGGTGAATTGGTCTAGTTTCATCAAAGACAAGCTTTTACTATCTCTAATAAATTTTCTCTGATCTTGCTATCAGTATCAGCGCTAGAATCACTTAGTAACTTTAACAAATTTTCCTTAACTTCCTCTTCTTCTGCTTCCAGCTGTTTTTTACCTTCTAAGTCTTCTAATTTTTGACGCCATTCTCTACGACTCCCATAGGATTCCTTGCTAGCCTGTTTGATAGTTTCACGATAACCTTCCTCCGTGTCCAAATCAAACACAAACATAAAATAAGATATATCTTTCGACATAATTTTATTGGCAATTGCTAAGGCTGATTCATCGGGAGCAACTTGCCAGACCTGTTCAAATACTCTACACAACTCATAAGCCATCGAATTATTACTTTTTTTATAGGCTTCCTGTATTTCCTTGAGTTTTTCACTTTTGCTGACAGTTGCCATGTTTATAACCCCTTATTTTTGTTTTCAGATCACACTACGTTAGTCCAGCCCCGGTGTATTATAAATCATTGGGTGCTGTGTGCCCAGGCTTGCCTCCGCACCTTGTTAAGCCCTGTTGAAACCCGATGAGCGACTGCATCCAGTGGTAAGCATACAGCTAGCTTGAAGCCTGGTCAAGATTGGCCTTTGGTGTTTTAATCGGAACCAAACCGTAGGATATTATCAAAGATCGGACTTAATCATACTGAATCATACTGTAAAGGCGTCTGATCATAAGCATTTAAAAAGCTTGTGATTCAGACGCCCTTGTTTTCACCAGGATTTATCCAGGGGTAAGTTCAATCTTATTCTGGAAAATTTCCATTCAAGAGGTCTAAGTTGCTAGGATCAGCAGCCAAATCACTCTGCTCATCTAAGCTGTAAGCACGGGCGGTATTATCATCAAGAAGGTTGTCTTGCGGTAATTCAGGACTATCGGTGGGTTCACCATAGCCATAGACCATGCTATTCCCATGGTCGAATTCTGGTTCTGGACTACCAAGATTGCTCTCTTGGTAAGCATTAAAGCCAGTCCCTGCGGGAATCAGACGTCCAATGATGACATTCTCCTTCAGACCCCTGAGCCAGTCAGATTTACCTTCGATTGCTGCTTCTGTCAGCACACGAGTAGTTTCTTGGAAGCTAGCAGCAGAGATAAATGAATCCGTATTAAGGGATGCTTTGGTAATTCCCAGTAGTACCGGTGTATACTGAGCTGGAGCACCACCAGTGATCGCCATAGCTTCATTGACTGTCTCAATCTGCCGTAACTCCACAAGTTCTCCTGGTAGCATAGTGGTATCACCACCATCGTCTACCCTGACTTTAGAGGTCATCTGACGAACAATCACCTCAATATGCTTATCAGCAATATCAATTCCTTGAGACTGATACACCGACTGCACTTCATTTACCAAAAATGCCTGTGCTTGTTGCAATCCCTTTAAAGCCGCTTCGTAGACACCTCTCTTTTCGAGACAGTAGTTGAAGAAAATCTCTAAAATTTCATGGGGATTGGCTGGGCCATCGGTGATGGGTTCAGCGGTACCGACTTGCTGACCATCGGAAACAATAGCATTTTGCCCAGGGGAAATCGGGTAATCGGTCACGACTCCGTCTGATTCAATTACCTTGATATCAACGGTTTCGCCTTCTTCATAAATCACCTGGGCTTCTCCAGGACGTCTGGCCAAGATACAGGCTTCTTTGGGTTTGCGAGCTTCTAGTAGTTCTTCAATCCTGGGCAAACCTTGGATAATATCCCCTGTCTTGGCTCGTTCAAACACCAGTAGCACCAGGTTATCACCCCGCTGCACCAAATCTCCCTTGTCAATTTGCAAAATTGCCCCCGCAGAAACTCGGTATGGACGAGCCAGTCGCAGGATAACGGCATCATCACTTACCATTACCACCTGACCTGATTCTTGAGCAGGTGTCCCTTCAGCTAAAGTGTTGGTACCAACGACCAAATCCCCTACTTTGACTGTGGCAGGAGAGGTAATCGGCATTGTCACTCGGTCAGCATCCCTGACCACCAGTACTCGGCGAATGGCTTCCAATCCTTCTTGAATCCCCCGGATTTCACCAGCTTCCTTGCACTGAATTTCTGTTCGAGCCACTACCGCACCTGGAGGAATTTCGTCCCCATCTTTGACTAAAACCCGGGTTTTGGTATTGCCCCCTAACGGATCTGCATTGGTATCCCGGCGAAGCACCAACGACTCCAGGATCACCAGTTGTAATCGCATATCCTCAGAGGCTTCCTCCTCCTCAGTAGCAACTAACTCAATGTCAGCACTCAGCTGGGATGAACTACTAGTATGGTCATTGCTACCATCGGGGTTGCTCATTTCCAATACCAACTGGGTGCGGAGTAATTCCACCCCATCTACAGACTTGACCCGTTCTCCATCCTTATAGGGAATGCGTTGGATGGCTCGCAATTCAATCTGGGTTCCTTGGGTAGCTTCGTTGGAATTGTTTTGGGTATTAATGGACGCCTGAGAGGGAACCGCTGGCTCATCTGGTACAGCAAACTCCGTTACTGGCCGCAGCAACAGTCCCATACCATCAGGTGTGTCAACTGCTTCTCCATAACACAGGTTGTCTACCGTTATCCCTGGCAAATCCTCCGAGCCGGGATAGATTAGCTGACCCTCACTAGTCATGGTCTCTGGTAGGTTTTCCACCAGATGAAATTCTCCAGGCTTAACCACAATTTCCCGGAGGATGTCATTTTTTTGGACAACTTCCACCACACCGGAGGACTGACAGAAGATATCCTTAACCACTTCTGTGCCTGCTTCCACATATTGACCGTCTTCCACAAGCAGCAAGGAAATATCCTTGTTGACCTCATGGCATTCTTCCGGAATCCAGAGTAAGGTACCGCCTTTGGTAACTTCGTAACCTTGCTTGGCTTTACCCCGTTTAGCCACCTCTACACCAGCATATTTAATAATGCCACCGGTTTTAGTGTAGTATTGGTCATCAATCAGTTCCGCCACCACCTGGTGGTTGACTACCTTTGTGCCAGGGGTTGCCTTCAGGGAAAAGTGCTGATTATTGGCGGTGTGAATCACATATTGTTCCCGACCCCCCGTGCTTTCCATTCTCACCTGTGATTGATCCAAGCGGACGGAAGCTGTAATAATGTCAATTTCTCTTTTGCCTGGGGTCAGTCGCACCACACCACCGTTAAGTGTGACTAATTTAGTTTCCGCCAGCACTGTCCCAATCTCTACACTATCCCCATTTTTCACCACTGGTTCGGCACCAGGGGGTAGGTTATAGACGTCCCCAGATAAAATCCAGAGTAAACCGCTACGTTGGGCAATCCGAGTTGTATTACCCTGTCGATCTGTTTTTTCCTCAGGGACTAAGTCTGCAAATAGCACTTCCCCGGCTAAGTCCGATGCCACATCCTTAGCCGCTTTTTCTGTGGAAGGACGGCTTTTACTCAGGGCTACTTCTGCTAAGAGATCACCCTTGCTGACTGTTTGCCCATCACTGACTAAGACCAAGGAACCTGCTGTTAAAGGAAAGGTTTTGCCAGAGCCATTGGTGGGTTGCAAAATCAGATCCCCAGCTACTTCCACTTGTTGACGGTCGTCACCGTGGCGAGTCCTAACTTGGCGGGTACGTAGGCCTTTGCCAAAGTTTACGACACCCTTCATGGGAGCAGAGAGCTGCCGTGCCACTTCCCCGGTAAACACACCCCCCGTGTGGAAGGTCCGCATAGTCAACTGAGTTCCTGGTTCCCCAATAGACTGGGCAGCAATAATCCCCACCGCTTCGCCCAAATCCACCATGTGCCCATGAGCTAAGCTCCAACCATAGCATCTCTGGCAAACTGACCGCTGGGCTTCACAGGTTAGAGGCGATCGCACCATTACCTCTTTAATACCAGACGATTCAATCTCTTTGGCTAGTTCATCAGATACATCTTGGTTTTGTTTAGCAATTACTTCCCCGGTTTTTGGATGAACCAATTCCTCTGCTACAATTCGACCTAAGAGCTTATCCGCTAGGGGAATTAAAACGCGATCGCCATCGGTCATGGGTGTGATTTTGATGCCCCTACTGGTGCCACAATCAAGGTCTCGTACAATCACGTCCTGGGAAACATCCACCAGACGACGGGTGAGGTAACCAGAGTCAGCCGTTCTTAGGGCAGTATCCACCAAGCCTTTGCGGGCTCCGTAGGATGAGATAATGTATTCGGTTACCGTTAAGCCTTCCCGGAAGTTAGTCTTAATCGGTAGGTCAATAATTTCACCTTGGGGATTAGCCATCAGACCCCGCATACCTACCAATTGCCGCACCTGAGACAAGTTACCCCGTGCTCCGGAAAAAGCCATCATGTACACTGAATTGAGGGGGTTTGTGTCTTTGAAGTTACGGACCACCTCATCTTTGAGAGCCTCAGAGGTTCCGTTCCAGGTATCGATAACTTTTTGAAACCGTTCAACTTCAGTAATTTCACCCCTAGTGAACCGGCCTTCTGTGGCACGAATCATAGCTTCCGCCTCATCTAACATTTGGCGTTTAGCTGGTGGCACTTGCAGGTCATCTACACTGATAGAAACCCCTGCCTGGGTAGCATAGCGAAACCCCAGATCTTTGAGTTTATCGGCCATTTGGGCTGTGCGGGCACTGCCGTATTTGGTATACGCCCAAGATATCAGCTTTTTTAACCGACCTTTATCAACAATCCGGTTATAAAAAATCAAGTCTTTTTGAGCTTTTTTATCTGCCATGATGCTTTTGAAGGGGATGACTAATTAAGAATTAAGAATTTAGAATTAAGAATTTAGAATTTAGAATTAAGAACTAAGACTTTAAAATCATGATTTCGCGCATTCTAAATTATCTTAAATTTCCTAATTCACACATTCTAAATTCACGCATTCTAAATTCTAAATTCACGCATTCTAAATGCTAAATGCTTACCTTTTACCTAGCCCCATAGGGCTTCTTGAATAGTTTTGTTGTAGATGATCCGACCTGCGGTGGTGCGGATGTACTGGGAAATAAGTTCACCATTGGCTGTTTCCCTCACTCGCCGGTTGTTGTAGACTTTGGTCACCATACCATCGGGTGAAGATTCTTCAGAAATCATCTTCGTATCTGGTTCGTCTGTGTCAACTATGCCGTCATAGCGCACCCAAATATAGGCATGCAGGTGTACTTGCTTTTGTTCGTAGGCTTTGATTGCATCGTCGAGGTTAGCAAAGTAACGACCTGCTCCTTTGGTTGCATTGGGATTTTTGGCGGTTAGATAATAGCATCCCAAGACCATATCTTGACTCGGTGCTATAATGGGGCGACCTGTTGCTGGTGAGAGAATATTGTTCGATGCCAGCATTAACAACCTAGCCTCTGCTTGGGATTCTAGGGATAGAGGCACATGTACTGCCATCTGGTCGCCATCAAAGTCAGCATTAAAGGCTGGACAGACTAAGGGGTGCAGTTGAATGGCACGACCTTCTACCAAAATAGGTTCAAAGGCTTGAATTCCTAGTCGGTGTAGAGTTGGGGCTCGATTTAGCATCACCGGGTGACCTGCAATCACTTCTTCGAGTACATCCCACACAGTGGGATCTCCCCGTTGAATCAGTTTTTTAGCTGCTTTGATGTTATTCACCAAACCCTGACGAATCAGGCGGTGAATCACAAAAGGTTGAAACAGCTCAATCGCCATCTCTCTGGGCAAACCACACTGGTGGATATGCAGCTTTGGGCCGACTACAATCACTGACCGTCCGGAGTAATCCACCCGTTTTCCTAGCAGGTTTTGCCGGAAGCGACCCTGTTTACCTTCGATAATGTCAGAGAGGGACTTCAGGGGTCGATTGTTTGCCCCTACCACCGTTCGTCCTCGCCTGCCATTGTCAATCAGGGCATCCACAGCTTCCTGAAGCATCCGCTTTTCATTGCGGACAATAATTTCTGGTGCCAGAATTTCCTGCAACCGGGCTAGTCGATTGTTGCGGTTGATCACTCGTCGATAGAGGTCATTCAAGTCAGAGGTAGCAAAGCGACCCCCATCTAGTTGCACCATCGGTCGCAGGTCGGGGGGAATGACAGGGATAACACTGAGCACCATCCAATCTGGCTGAGCCCCGGTGCCAATAAAGTTATCAATCACCCGCAACCGTTTGATGAGCTTAGCTCGCTTTTGACCTTTAGAAGCGGCAATTTCTTCTCGCAGCTTTTCTGCGATCGCGTCTAAATCCAAATCCTGTAGGAGTCGTTGCAGAGCCTCAGCCCCAATCCCCACGTCTACCCCAGATAGGTCTGAGTCTTCGCTATAGAGCTGCTCCTCAATTTCCAGCCATTGGTCTTCGGTGAGTAGCTGTTTATAGCTAAGGTTTTCCGCATTACCTGGGTTTAGTACTACGTAGGCGTTGAAGTAGACAATCTGTTCTACATCCCGCAGGGGCATATCAAGCAAAATACTGAGGTAGCTAGGAATGCCTTTGAGATACCAGACGTGAGCCACTGGTGCGGCTAATTTAATGTATCCCATACGGTGACGCCTGACCCGGGACTCGGTCACTTCCACACCACAGCGTTCACAGACAATACCTCGGTGGCGCACCCGCTTGTACTTACCACAATGGCATTCCCAGTCTTTAGCTGGACCAAAGATGCGCTCACAGAACAGCCCATCCATCTCTGGTTTGAGGGTGCGATAGTTAATGGTTTCTGGCTTAGTCACTTCACCGACCATTTGACCGTTGGGAAGAGTCCTTTCTCCCCATTGACGAATTCTCTCAGGAGAGGCAATACCAATTTTTACGTAGTCAAACCGCTGTTCTATTTGGCTTTTCATAATTTTGTCATTTCCCTATTCACAGACACTCCTATAGACCCACCTTTTAGGCTTGTTCTTCTTCCAACTCTTCCTGGTTGAGGGATTCATAAGTTGGTGAGCGTGGTGTGCGATGGCGTTCTGAATCGGTCATTAAATCCACTTCCATATCATTGCTACTACCATCTTCTGTGGTTTCCACTTTGTGAACAGCTATGTCGAGTCCTAAGGATTGGAGTTCTCGCATCAGTACCTTGAAGGATTCGGGAGTACCAGGTCTGGGAATAGCTTTTCCTTTCACAATGGCATTGAGAGCTTCATTGCGCCCTTGCATATCGTCTGATTTGACAGTGAGCAATTCTTGGAGGGTGTAAGATGCTCCAAATGCTTCTAATGCCCAGACTTCCATTTCCCCAAACCGCTGACCACCTTGTTGGGCTTTACCCCCCAAGGGTTGCTGGGTGACTAGGGAGTACGGTCCGGTGGAGCGAGCGTGAATTTTATCGTCTACCAAGTGGACGAGCTTGAGCATATAGGCTTGCCCCACTGTGACTGGTTGGTCAAAGGCTTCTCCGGTACGACCATCGTATACAGTAATTTTTCCAGCATGCTCGGGATTAAATACCCAATCTTTACCAGGTTGATCACTGGCTTCTTTAAGCTTGTTATGGACTGTGAGGCGGGATGCTTCTGCGCCGTACATTTCGTCGAAGGGAGTAAGCTTAAATCGGGCATTCAGGTGTTCCCCAGCCCATCCTAATAGACATTCAAATACCTGACCCACATTCATGCGACTGGGTACTCCCAGGGGGTTGAGTACAATATCTACAGGTGTACCATCCGGCAGGTAGGGCATATCTTCGATGGGCAAAATCCGGGAAATAATTCCCTTATTGCCGTGACGACCTGCCATTTTGTCACCAACCTGGATTTTCCGTTTCTGAGCCACATATACACGCACTACCATGTTGGCTCCCGGTGGCAGTTCATCCCCTTGCTCTCTGGTAAATACCCGCACATCTACCACACGCCCTTTTTCACCATTGGGCACTCGTAGAGAATTGTCCCGTACATCCCTCGCTTTTTCTCCAAATATAGCTCGCAAGAGTTTTTCTTCTGGTGGCTGGTCTGATTCCCCCTTGGGAGTAACTTTCCCCACCAAGATATCCCCAGCTTCTACCCAGGCTCCAATGCGAATGATCCCGGTTTCATCTAACTGACGCAGGGCATCTTCCCCCACATTGGGAATTTCTCGGGTTATTTCTTCCGGACCTAGTTTAGTCTGTCGGGCTTCTATTTCATACTTTTCAACGTGAATACTTGTGTAGACATCATCGTAAACTAGCCGTTCACTAACCAAGATGGCATCTTCGTAGTTATAGCCTTCCCAAGGCATATAAGCTACTAGAATATTTTGTCCCAGGGCGATTTCACCCCCTTCCGTAGCCGAGCCATCTGCCAGGACCTGACCTGCCACCACTTCATCTCCTACATACACCAAGGGCCGTTGATTCAAGCAGGTATCTTGGTTAGAGCGCTGGTACTTTTGGAGGGAGTATTCAATAATTGCTGGGGTTTCTTTTGGTTGGATAGGGATAGGGAATTCTAACTCATTTTCATTGCCCTTTTCCCCTGGCAGGGCTGGGGTTTCTTTGATGGTGGTTTGATAAGGCTGTAACCGAATTGTGTTGGCATCGACATACACCACCTCACCATCACTGGCAGCAACCACGACCATACCAGAGTCCCGAGCGGCCTGGGCTTCCAATCCTGTTCCCACTAAGGGGCGCTCAGGTCGAAGCAATGGCACAGCTTGCCGCTGCATATTTGAGCCCATCAGAGCTCGGTTGGCATCATCATGTTCTAAGAAGGGAATTAGAGAGGTGGCAACGGAGATAATTTGCACTGGTGATACCGCCACATAGTCCACTTGGTCAGGGGTGGTGGTGGTGAATTCTTGTCGATATCGGACTGGTACAGACTCTCCCAGGATGTAACCTTCCTCATCTAAGGCAATATCTCCTGGTGCTACCCTCAGGTCATCTTCTTCATCTGCGGTCATGTACAAGGGCGGTCGGTCTTTTAGGACTCGCCCATTTTCTACTGGGTAAGAAGGAGTTTCAATAAAACCATAATTGTTAACCCGAGCGTGGGTTGCCAAGGAGCCAATCAGACCTGCATTGGGACCTTCTGGAGTTTCAATGGGGCAAATTCTGCCATAGTGAGATGGATGAATATCCCGCACTGCAAAACCTGCCCGTTCGCGAGTTAACCCCCCAGGACCTAGGGCAGACAGACGCCGTTTATGGGTCAATTCAGCTAATGGATTGGTCTGGTCCATAAACTGGGACAGCTGAGAGGAGCCAAAAAATTCTTTAATCGCTGCTACTAGGGGTTTGGGGTTTACCAATGATGCTGGGGTAAGGGTATCGGATTCTGAAACGGTCATCCGTTCTCGAATAATCCGCTCTAGGCGATTGAGTCCCACCCGCACTTGGTTTTGCAGCAGTTCACCAACAGAGCGCACTCGGCGATTCCCTAGGTGGTCAATATCGTCTGTGCTACCAATGTCAAATTCCAGGTTGATTAGGTAATCTATTGCCCCGAGTATGTCTTGGGGGGTCAATACCCTTACCGTGTCAGGAATATTCAGCCGTAGTTTTTTATTGATTTTGTAGCGACCGACCCGACCTAGGTCATAACGCTTCTGGTCAAAGAAACGGGATTCCAATAACTGCTGACCACCACTAACAGTGGGAGGTTCCCCAGGACGCAGCTTGCGGTACAGCTCCAGCAGGGCTTCTTCTTCACTGGGGTTCCCTTCTTTGTCAAGGGTTTTTTGATAGTAGTCTGGGTGGCGCATAGCATCTATAATTTCACTATCACCAAGCCCCAAAGCTTTTAAAAGCACTTGTGCAGAGAGTTTACGGGTTTTGTCGATGCGCACCCAAACTAAGTTATTTTTATCAGTTTCAAACTTCAACCAAGCACCCCGGTTGGGAATCAGCGAGGCTGAGTAGGTACGACGTCCGTTTTTATCAGTTTCCGACTTGTAGTAAACTCCAGGAGAGCGAACAATTTGGTTAACAATGACTCGCTCAGCACCGTTAATGATAAATGTGCCTCGGTCTGTCATCAGAGGCAAATCACCGATGAAGACTTCTTGTTCTTTGATCTCGCCGGTTTCTTTATTAATCAGGCGGGTATGAACGTACATTTGTACGGCATAGGTACTGTCTCGCCGCTTGGCTTCATCCACATCATATTTAGGACACTTCAGCCTGTAGTTTTCACCCAAGAAGTGCAGCTCCATTTTGCCAGTGTAGTCGGTAATCGGCGAGAAGCTATTGAGTTCTTCAATTAGCCCCTCCTCCAAGAACCAGCGAAAGCTAGCACGCTGAATTTCAACTAAGTCTGGCAACATATAGGTAGCTGTTGTGTAAGTCGGATTAGTCATGGGGTCTGTTCTTCACTCTTTTTAAGTCAGCGCCGATTTTGATTCCCTTCCCAAGGCAGTACTTGTACTTGAACAGTTGCTTAAGAGCTGATTCGTAAACTCGCACTAATCCTTGTAGGATAAGGCTTGCGTAAAAATAGAACAATTGAACTATTTAATAGCTAAAAGACAATCATAGCAAGGCTTTCATACTTCTTAAGATTTACTTTACGAATTAGCTCTAAAACTTGGGTTCGAGCTAATAGATACTAGATAAACTTTTAGAATTGACATTCCCACAGATAACGTAAACCTGGAATTCTTAAGCTGAACATCTGCGACTTTAGGTAACCCTACTCTAGGTATAGGATGTTCATAGTGTTGACTCAAATGGCTTAGAGTGCCTTTAATCTTCCAGTTCTCGCGCATCCATCCGTGGGATTTTAAACCATTTCTATTACTAGATTGACAGAAACTCTGGCATCAGGAAAACAACCAAAACACTATACTGGACTTGGAGTACTTGCTGCTGCTCCATAAAACTGATACGAACCTAGCTCATGCTAGTTAATCCTGTTTATTTCCTGCTTGTTTCGGGACTGTCGGCAGCACCCCGTCCACAGGCAGACACCGTAGAGCCCACGGCGCTTTCCAGATTTATCGCTCCCGGTGTTAGTTGTGGTTTTTACACGTGTCACCGTCGATATGCCCTACCGTACACATGGGTTGTGCTTAGGGTTTGCTTAGCTGGAGACTCAAACCGTTGTGGGGCTTATTGTTGGATTAGTTATATTCATCAGACTAATTAGGGTAGCATTTGATTGCCCTTTTGTCAACCCTCCTTCGGTAAGCCTCTCCCAAAAGTACTATTCAAAGAGTCGGATTATTTCCTGTTATTTCCTCTTATAGATGTAGATGTTGACAGCAGGTGCTGACAGCAGGTGTTCACAGTAAGCAAGCGCCCATAATTCTCTTTCTACTGAACCATAGCAGAGTAGGGGAGTTGAGATTATCAAGAACCCACCTTTAGGTTTTGCCCTTTCAGGTCTGGTTGAGATTTACCCAATCCCTATTTTCCCAGCAGTTGCTGTTGATAGGCTAAGACCAAAAAGCTGACAGGCATTTTGGGTTGTCTGAGCAGCCAACTCTTCTAGAGATATCCCTCGTAATTGGGCAACGCACTCGCCTACATAGCGGACATAGGCTGGTTCATTTCGTTTACCTCGCTTGGGTACTGGTGCAAGGAACGGACAATCCGTTTCGATGAGTAGGCGATCGCTAGGTACCATGGTGGCTGATTCTTTTACCTGAGTGGCATTCTTAAAGGTCACAATGCCACTGAAGCTTATGTAAAATCCCAAATCCAAAAACCACTGTGTCTGTTGAGGATTACCTCCCCAACAGTGCATCACGCCTCTTATTGATCCGGTACTTTGCCAAAATTCTTGCAGTATGCCCCTCATTTCTGCAGCAGCGTCACGGCAGTGGATAATCAGTGGCAAGCCGAGTTGGTGGGCAATCCCTAGTTGGGCTTTGAACACTTCTATTTGGTGTTGTTGGTTCTTTGCTTTATAGAAATCCAAACCCGTTTCTCCAATAGCTACGACCCTAGCATCAGAGCGCGCTAGGGTCAAAATCTGATTTTCCGTTTCGGAAGTCCATTTTTCGGTATCTAAGGGGTGCAAGCCTACCGCAAAGGATAGTTCGGGAAATCGCTCTGCTAGAGCTTGGATGCCTGTAAACTCAGACGGTTCTACGCAAGAGTGAACTAGACGAACCACACCAGCTTCAAGCCATCGCTGCCGCAATTGGTCTAACTCCGACTCAAAGACATCGAAGTTGATATGGACGTGGGTATCAATCAACTGCATCAATACAGTTTTTAATCTATTTATCTAGTTTTAGTTTAATTTACAGCGGTTTTTGCTCAACTAATCACCACTTAGCGCTCCGCCAGGTGAGGCCTGGGAATCTGATCATACAGCAGGTGATTCGGTCACACTAGCGTTAAGTTGAGCCTCTATAGCTTTGAGCTTTTTGGCAAGACTTGCTTTTTTCCGAGCGCCATTATTACGATGAAGTACCTTACGCTTGACAGCCTTGTCAATTTTGCTGTATGCTTCTGACATTCGAAGTTTAACTTCTGCCAAGGTCTCCGGACTTGGTTGGCGTTCGTACTCTTCTAAGGCAGCACAATAGTTCTTCGTCAGCGTTTTCACCGCTGATTTGTAGGCTTTATTCCGAACTCGGTTCCGTTCGGCTATATTTATGCGTTTGAGGGCAGACTTGTTATTAGCCACAGCAGTGTTTACTTAACTTAGTTAACTTAACTTAATTGAGTTTAGGAGTTACGTCCAGTAGAAAATGGTATGATACCAGAAATAACATAATACCATATATCATAGTAAACTAGTATCAACACCCATAGCGTAACCCAATCATCACCCTCTTTAAGCTATATTCTTAAAGTAAGTCCAGGAAATATAGACACCTTTGATCAGGATAAGTGTATAAACCTGGTCTAGGACGAGCAACACTAGCGTGATGGGCACTCCGACTCCATGCTGCGAATCATAACTGAGCAGGCTGAGGCACAAACTGAACTGCGACGTATCCGCGATCGCACGGCTTCTGACCAAATGCTGAACAAAGAGGCAACTGTAAGGGAAGTTTTACAGGCAGTGAAGCGCCAAGGAGACGTAGCGCTCCTGCACTACACTGAGGAATTTGATCAGCTGAGATTGAGTCGAGAACAACTGCGAGTTAGCGGTTCGGAACTAGATGCGGCTTACCAACAGGTCTCCAAAGAATTACTGGATGCGATTCAATTAGCCGCCAGACAAATCGAGGCATTTCATCGACAACGAGTTCCCAAATCCTGGGTGCAATTTGGTGAAGATGATGTGGTTTTAGGGAAGCGCTACACTGCTGTAGATAAGGCTGGACTATATGTTCCAGGAGGTAGGGCCTCCTATCCCAGTACTGTGTTAATGAATGCTATCCCAGCCAAGGTAGCTCAGGTTAACCAAATTATAATGGTCACCCCACCAAGACCTGATCAAAGCATTAATCCGGCTGTGCTTGTGGCTGCTCAGGAAGCTGGTATTCATGAGATTTACCGGGTAGGTGGAGCCCAAGCAATTGCAGCCTTAGCCTTTGGGACCGAAACCATTCCCAACGTGGATGTGATTAGCGGTCCGGGTAACATTTACGTAACCCTGGCCAAGAAACTGGTTTACGGTATTGTAGGGATTGACTCCCTGGCTGGTCCTTCTGAGGTATTAATTATTGCGGATGAGGAAGCTAATCCAGTTCATGTGGCTGTCGATCTATTGGCTCAGGCAGAACATGACCCAATGGCAGCAGCGATTCTCCTGACCACTGATGCTAATTTAGCCAAACAAGTGCAGGGGCAAGTGCAGCAGCAACTAAAAGACCATCCACGACGCCTGTTGACAGAAAAAGCGATCGCTCACTATGGTCTAATCGTTGTTGTTGATTCTTTGGAAGTGGCAGCACAACTGTCTGATGAGTTTGCTCCAGAACACTTAGAACTAGAAATTACCCAACCTTGGGACTTACTAGACTATATCCACCACGCTGGGGCAATTTTCCTGGGTAACTCAACCCCTGAAGCAGTAGGTGATTACTTGGCTGGACCCAATCACACCCTACCAACTTCAGGTGCTGCTCGTTATGCTTCTGCCCTAGGTGTGGAAACCTTTATGAAGCACTCCAGTTTGATTCAGTATTCAGACAGAGCCCTCCATAAAGTGGCTGGTGCTATTGAGACTCTTGCTGAAGCAGAAGGTCTACCATCTCATGCTCAATCTGTGCGCTTACGAACTCAGCTTGATGCTGGGGGGTCAAAGGGAGTAGAACAATAAGAGAAAAACACTCTAGTTAATGCTCTGTCAGTAGTCAGGTAGTTACTGATTCCCCAGAATTGAGAATTTAGAATTGAGAATTTAGAATTGAGAATTTAGAATTGAGAATTTGGAATTTAGAATTGAGAATTTAGAATTGAGAATTGAGAATTTATCCATTCTTAATTCTTAATTATTCATTCTTAATTATTCATTCTTAATTATTCATTCTTCATTCTGTTCTGTTTTTGTGATTAAGCCATAATTGTTACAATTGTTACTCTTTCGCACGGCAAATCCCAAAAACTGACGTGAAACCGTGCAAAAACGTACTACTGCCTACTGGCCCAATTTCCCCGTTACAGAAGAAGCCCGCCAGCTGAATATCCTTGAGATAACGGTGGAATAGTTGGGAATCAAAATTAGGTTTACCGTAAAGCCCTTCTCCTCGCCCCAGACAGGAAAACATCAAAGCACCAGCAGCTGGAGTGCTGTTAGTTTGCTTTTGATAGTCCTCAAGAAGGAGTGCCAAGTCTTCCTCTGAAGTCTGAGCATCTCTGAGGTGGAACTGAATACGTTGACCGGGTCGAATCCGATCAGCAATAGCGATCGCACCAATCCTCGGATCCACACCTAACAGATTGCGAATCAGAAAGTCTCCCTGACCGAGCTGTTGTTTAAACTCATCTCGGGCAACTCCGACAAAGAGTGAATGTTGTGCCAGTTTACGGTCTGCCTCATCCATACTTTGGATTAACTCGCGCAACACCATTAATGGGGGATGGGATGCTGGCTCACTGTTGGTGATCTTGCCTTGATCGAGGGCTGTCAATTCCAGCAGGATATTCTGGTCTGCTTTAGTCACCTGATAGGTCTCACCGATAGGACGACAGCCTTGAGCAACAATGGTTTCTAATAGAATATTGCCGCTTAGAGCAACCCCCACAGTTCCTTCATGGTAGAGAGACTTTGCCACTTGGTTCTGGTCTTTCAGGCAAAACAAGCCATTCTTAACCATCATAGAGCTACCACTAGCCTGTCCTCCTACCTTGACTGACCCTGGATAAGCATAATCCAACCCTTGGAGCAAATCGTTAATTTTAGAGGACAAGGTGTCAGAGAATAAAATAAACTGGGGTTGCTCTTGGGGGGAAATTCCAATCAAGTCCACCCAAGCATCAGGAGGACTATCCAAATCTGGCAAGGCGTCTCCAGGGATATGAAAGCTCTTGACACTAACATCAGGCAAACAGGCTAGGCTGAGGCTTAGGGCTGGTCCTCCCTCAACTTCCACAGGTAACCCATTGGTGTTCATCCCAATGATGCCACTTCCACCACAACCAATCAGCACGGGTAAAGATAATCGTTCCTGGAGCAGGGGGATGAGGCGAGGATACTCACTGGCATAGGCAGATGAGATGAACACCAGACCCAAATCTGCTTTTGAAGGCAAAGACTTCTCAAGGCAGTCTGCCACTTCGGCCACTGCCGCTTCTAATGATGCACGGGTTGATAGAGCATTTGCCCACTTGATCACATTAGCCATCTATATCTACCTATTTCACTCCCGATACCATTCCCTATTGAGGGGATTGGGCACTCCTCAAGGTTTTATGATAACGGTGAATTACCGCAGACTTCCACTAAGCCTTACCTGATACTGAGCAGAGGATTTATTGTGGTACACTAAATTTAATATAACTTAATCTAAGTTAGTAGTTATCAAAAGAAGCGCGTTAGGGGGGTTATAAACTGTTTTTCTTAAGGCGCGCCTGATGAAATCTGTCCATATCTGCCTAACGTATGAATAGTTATTGCTATATTAGCCATCCGCTCTACTGCAATTTAAGGGTAACAATTCGTAATATAGTCGGTAAATCAGACAGCTTCCCTTAAATTCGCCTTTCCTCTAACTTGAAGTCCTTCCTCAAGTCAGCCATAGCAAGAAGGGTAAGGGCTAAAGGTAAATTCCACCCCAACCACACTACCCCAATTACACTACTAAGTTAGCTATGTCAAGATCGATCGAGTCAAAGGGGAATGGGTCAAGAGTTATAGAAGTGGTATAAGCTACTAGGGTGTAAAGGGTAATTGGGAAAACCTTAAAAAATAAAGAACAAATTTGTGTTAAAGCAGGTCTTTTGCTTTAACCTAAGAAATTAAAGTAGCTAATTAAAGTAGCTAATTAAAGTAGCGCTCTTAGTTTATTCCCTGGTAATTTCTGGTTAATCCGGAATTTCCTAGCTAAGATGCAGGTAATGGACACTGGTCCGATCGTTGTAATGGTCACGACACCTATGAATGACCGCCAGTTCGTAGCTCTGTCGCTAGTAGTTAAGGTGAGGGAAACATGTGCTGCTAGCCCAACCAGCCTTTACAACATTGTCAGCCATGCAAACCGCGAGTGGGGGAAACCACGGCAGTCGCTCATGGGGGGAACCCCCCCAGGTCGGCGCTGCCTCCCCAAGACCGCGCTGCATCGCTGCCGTTCCCGGAAGCGGGACAAACTCCGGCAAACCTTACCCCTGATAGGAGTTGCACAAAACCTAAGCAACTAGGTCGTCTTTTCAACGAAATTACTAGTTATTAAGCCTCCTATCGTTAACTATTTTGCTAAGCGCGGTTGGTGACTACTACCCATCCTATCAGCAAAATAAAAATAGACATCATCAAATTATAAAAGCGAAAGACAGATGAGCGAATTACAAGAGAAAATAGACCAAGAGCGTGAACAAGCTAGAGCCGTTTGTGATGCTGAAGGGGCGACTTCAGACGAATGTGCAGTAGCTTGGGATACAGTAGAAGAACTACAAGCAGAGGCTTCCCATAAGCGGCAAAATGCCAATCCCAAAAACTCCCTTGAGCAGTACTGTGATGATAATCCTGACGCAGCTGAGTGCCGGGTATATGATGACTAGACTCTAGGATTGTTCTGCCAAATACTCTGCATAAGGGTAGCAGGAGTAAATCCCCGATTAGGATTTGCTCGTGCTACCCTTTTTGGTGGCGTTACTGGCCTGATGCTTTCCTTGGCTTTGTTTCTAGATTTCCAGTATGGGCATTGGTGCAATAACATAGATCAAGGTCATTTCGGCAACAAGCAATGCAAGATGAAATTATTCAATTACTGGTTTGGATGGACTACCGTTTGGCAGTTCTGTTCACAGTATTTATCCCCTTGATGCTGCTAATTTGGGCATTTTTCCAGAAAGCAGATGCGATGGTACGACTGTTGATTATCTATTGGCGTGTTTCCAGTATCCTAGCGATTACAGTTTACTTGTTGATTGTCGGTTGGCCGATTGCTTATGTGTCTGCTTTGAGCTCCCGTATTTTAATCCCGATCTCCCTGTGGTTTTGGATTGACTTGAATGAGGAGATTGATGATAGACCACCTACTCCCTTGAAGCTAGCATTGACATCTTGGCGTTGGGCTATGACTATTTACTGTACTCTGGGGACAATCGCCAGCATTCCATTTCTACGTTGTGCCTTTGTCCCAGGAGCAATCACATCTGGATTTTGTCAGGTGTTGAGGGAGCCGCCTTTGTTATTCAAACAGTATTTCCATGCTGGTTATACCCCTGGATTTTTGGGTTTTATGGGAATGGTGGGATTATTCTTCTATGTCCTTTACTTAAGCTATTTCGTTCTGTTTCGTCTCGGCAAACAAGGACGATCAGCTATTGAACCATGACATGGATTTTGGCAATGGATTTTTTAGGGCGGTAGCATCTTCTTTGAGACTCCCCACGGCGCTTATGCCGGGGGAGTCTTGGTTCAAAGGAGGTTGATTAACGGATTCGGAATTCTACTTATCCTACAGGCAAACCGCGCTGATCAGATTTAATGGTCACTACCACTACGAGAAAGCTCGACTGACCATCCTATCCTGCTAAGCAGGTGCACAAAATTAATTACACATTTTGCAAAATTCAAAGCCTTACGCTGTAAGGGTTACAGAGATTCGTAGTAGGAAATTAATTTTGTTTAGGTGCTTAATAGGCAACGCCACAACTAAAAACTCACAACTGAAAACTCACAGATGATGGATTCCATTGGTAGGCGTCTAGAACAATACACCATCAAATGCCCAAAAGAGGTATTGATCGTTACCGCACAGATAGCTGGTGAACAGGATCAAATTGCTATTTTTAAAGGTTTTTCCAGTTCTTTAATGCGCCCGACATCCTTTGACCCAGATGTAGCGGTCTTACCAGCACAGGCAAAGATCATTAGCATAGATCGAGTGGCTGCTCCCTATAATCCACAGTCTCCTCGTTATCTTCAGCAAGGACTGAGTTTGGAAACTATGGAACAGTTGTTGGAGAATGCTGGTGTTTAATTGACCATCTTTGCCAGGTGGTGGCTGCTAAGTTCCTAGGGAGGAACGTAAATTTTGGTAAAGTTTTGCCCGAAGGCCCTTGGGAGCTAAGTGTATTTGGATCTAGTTAGTCAATTTTGATAAAGTCTTGCCAGAAGCCTAACAGGGCTAAATCTACTTTGATCTAGTTAGTCAATGGTTTAGTAAATCTTTGATAAAGTCTGGTCAAAGCGCTAACAGGGCTAAATGTACTTGGATCATAATCTGAATGTACTTGGATCATAATCTGATCACAAGGATATATTTGTTTACAAACATGGGTTGGATGTATTGATGGATATCTACCAAAGCAAAATAAAGTGTTATTCTCCACAGTGAGTGTGTAATGTGAGGAAATAGAAATTATGGTTACATCCCCTGTCCGTATCCAGGGATGGAATAGTGCTGAATTCTCATCGGAGAATCAGCCAATTAACTCCCCCAATGTCAGGTTACCTTGGCAACCCCTAACTCTACCGACAACCCCATTATTCGGCACCGATGGCATTCGGGGACGAGCAGGAACATTGCTAAGTGAAGATTTGGCTTTACAAGTGGGTTTCTGGGCTGGTCTTGTGTTACAGGAATACTCAGCTGTGCCAGGACCGGTGATTTTGGGGCAGGATTCGCGCAATTCTAGTGATATGTTGGCCACAGCTTTAGCTAAGGGGCTGACTACAGCAGGTTTATGGCTCCGTCCCGTGCTGACGCTTCGGACCGTTCGCGGTCTGATTGTCGGCCCGGTGACCTGGCCACAACCACTTCGATCTGCAGAGAGGGCGTGGTCGGCCCCTCCTTCTCCGTTCCCC
>NZ_JAAHIG010000099.1:0-26530 GCF_010692305.1 Moorena sp. SIO4G3
TGGTCAAGCGCACCTAAAAGGGAATCAACGTCAAAGAATGCTGTACCTCATGAGTCCTAGAAACGCTATAAGTCATGGGGCTAGAAACCCCCTTTTGAACCAAGCCCACATTTTGTATTGCCATATGTAGTATATAGCAATTCTACAACTTGTGAGGTACAAATTTCTGGTTTTTAGGGAGCAGG
Source organism: Moorena sp. SIO4G3 (assembly GCF_010692305.1). Lineage (NCBI taxonomy): Bacteria > Bacillati > Cyanobacteriota > Cyanophyceae > Coleofasciculales > Coleofasciculaceae > Moorena > Moorena sp. SIO4G3. The sequence goes on from NZ_JAAHIG010000099.1 coordinate 186, forward strand.
GAGCAGGGAGCAGGGAAGAGGAACCCACCCCTAACCCCTCCCAGGAGGGGAAGGGAAGAGGGAAGAAGTAAAAAATAATGTGTACCTCATGAGTCCTAGAAACGCTATAGTAATTCTAAATCATTTGTAAAATATGCAATATCGTAAATCATTACTGGGCAAGGCTTATAGCGATCGCTTCGCCGAATATATTTCACGAATCATATAGAATGGCTATATAAGTAATACATATAGCATGGGAGAATTGCTATATCAAAATTGCATGATTATTCATCAACAGGTTGAAACTAGAGACAAACTTACCTCATTTAGCTCAGGGGGTGACAAGCGCTCTTTAAAATCTTACAGGGGTTAGGTTTTAGGGGTTAGGTTTTAGGTAAAATTGCCCTTGCAGGATGGATTGATTAAAACTATCTATGAACTTGAATTGGTGAAAATTGCTTCAATTGCTGGAAAATACAAATGACACCGATGCGCTCATTTTACCCAATACCTACAACCTAAAACCTAAAACCCAACACCTATCTAGGTTTAAGCTTCGTTGTCACCCCGTGAGCTTATTTAGACTCAAGATCATTTTATTTAAAATAATAAAAGGGAAACATTATCAAAAAAATCCCAACTATGACAATGAGCTATCTAGAGCTAAACAATCAAGGTAAAGTACTTCGTTTTTCTCTTGAGAAAGGATTTTATCGATTAGGACGCGATCGCACTTGGTCAGATTTCGATATTCCTGAAACAGGCTGGACTATTGTCTCCCAACGCCATGCTTTTCTGCTTCAAGAGGGAGAGGATTATCGGATCTTTGATGGTGATGGGGCAAATCCTAGTACTAATGGAGTATTTGTTAACCACACTCGTATCACTGATGGGTATCTTCTCAAACATGGCGTGGAATTGACTATTGGACAAAATCCTCGGGACTATATTCGCCTCACTTACTTTAATCCAGCCCATAGTCAACCAAGGGTGACGCCAAATAAACGGCAGCTTTCCTTGCCAAGTGTCCAAAAGTGGCCAGTGCAATTGGGTCGTTCTCCTAATCCTGAACTTTCCCACTCTTGGCAATTAGATGCACCGACGGTTTCCACCCTTCACGCTACTCTTATCAAGATTTCCGAAGGCAATTATCAGATTAATAATTATAGCAGAAATGGAACCTTTATCAATGACAAGTTAATCCATAAACCAGTATTACTTAAGGATGGGGATACGATTCGGATTGGTCCGTTTATATTACTGTTGAGGCAGGATACTTTAGAATTAGTTGACCAAGGTAATCAAATTCGGATTGATGCTGATAAATTGCTGCGCCAGGTTAGTTATAAATTAGGCAAAAAACGGACTATCCTGAATCACGTTTCTATGCCGATTGAACCTGGTCAGTTAGTGGCGTTGGTAGGAGGTAGTGGCACTGGTAAATCTACGTTACTGAAAACCCTATTAGGAATTGCACCAATTACTAAAGGTACTGTATTTATCAATGGCCAAGATTTGCGACAGCATTTTAATCAGTACCGCTCACAAATTGGCTATGTTCCCCAAGATGATATTGTGCATCGGGATTTAACGGTAAAAGAAGTACTAACCTATGCCTGTGAATTACGATTACCACCAGATACTGATGTGAAACAGGTGGTGAAGCAAACCTTGTCACAAGTCAAACTGGATTTTGTGAGAAACACGCTTGTGGGTAATCTCAGTGGGGGACAACGGAAACGAGTCAGTATTGCTGTGGAATTATTGGCTGATCCGAAACTGTTCTTTCTGGATGAGCCTACGTCTGGTCTAGATCCAGGACTGGATAAGGAAATGATGCAGCTATTGCGAGAATTAGCGAATCAGGGACGAACTGTGGTGCTGGTGACTCATGCTACTGCGAATATTGACGTATGCGATCGCATTGCCTTTATGGGTCGGGGTGGACGGTTGTGTTACTTTGGTCCTCCCACAGAAGCCATGGACTTTTTTAAGATGCCATCTCCAGACTTAAGATACTTCCCTGATATTTACCTCAAGCTAGAGCAAGGGGAAACACCGGAGGAACTTGAGCAGAATAGTGAAAACTGGCATCAGCGGTTTCTCAGCTCACCTGGTTACAAGACTTACATTTCCGCACACCTCAGTCCTGGTCAAAGGTTGCTATCGACCTCAATCCCTAGCAAAAGTGCTGGTATTCCTGTTTTCAAGCAACTCAAGCAACTCAAACTCAAGCAACTGCTGTTGCTCAGTCAGCGCTATCTAAAACTAGTAGTGCGGGATATGCGGAGTGTTGCCCTAGCATTACTAACTGCTCCCATTGGGATTAGCTTGATTATTCTCACCTTGTCAGGGAAAGACCCTTTAGCTAAACTGAATTCTCCAGAGATCACCCAAGCACCTCTAGCGCTACAAGTACTGTTTATTTTTACCTGTGCTGCCCTTTGGGTAGGACTATCTAGTTCACTGCAAGAAATTGTGAAAGAGTCCAGTATTTATGCCAGAGAGCGACTGGTTAATTTAGGGTTATTTCCCTATCTCGGTTCCAAAGTACTGATTCGGTCTGGCTTAGCTCTTTTACAAACTATCTTGATTGTTACTATTGTGCTCTATGGGTTTAAGTCACCTACCTCTGAACTACTGGATTGGAAAATTGGCTTGGGAATCACTACCTTTTTAACCATTATCGCTGCTACCAGTTTAGGTCTGATGGTATCGACATTGGTTAAAAATGAAAGTGAAGCCAATAATACTATACCATTAATTTTGCTACCCCAGATTATTTTTTCGGGAGTTATTTTTAAACTAAAAGGATTAGCAAGTACACTATCTTGGCTGATGGTAAGTCGTTGGTCAATGGGAGCTTACGGTGCCCTGGTAAATGTGAATAGCATGGTACCAGAACAGTCTTCCCGATTCGGATTAAAGCTTCCCCCTCCTCCCTTTGAAGCAACACCAGTTTATGATGCTACTTGGCAAAATTTGATTCTTAATTGGCTACTACTGTGCTTACACATAGCGGTTTATTTAATAATCGCTTTTCGATTACAGAAGCGGAAGGATATTTTCTAGAAGTCGGGAATCGGGAATCGGGAATCGGGAATCGGGAGGAGATGTAGAGTCCGTAGGGTGTGTTAGGGGCGGACTTTCCCTTATGTTTTCCCCTCGTAGCCAGCGTTGGTATAGTCCGCCCCGTAACGCACCACCCACCAGAGAATGAATTTTATGAAAACTCTGTAAGCATTCAGTTATCAGTTGCCTAACAAAACTACTGCATGTCTCTCAAGATTGTGATCAATCAAGAAAATCATGCTTTCTGTGCGTGTCTTGCTTTCTGTTGCTGGAGTTTTGCCCACAACGCTTCTCGACCGGGTTTAGGGGGCATTGTTGCAATGCGAGCAAAGTGTTCTCGATTCCGCTGTTCCCAATACTGTCGGTTTTCCTGTTCCTCCTGCAAAATAGTTTGATACTCTGCTTCAACTTGGGTACGATTTTCTTCAATATATGATAGTGCAGCGCTTACTTGTTCGTTAGTGAGGTTAAGAACATCCCCAATTAATTTTGGTGGATACTGAGCTGTGACATAATCCATGACATCGTAGAGAGTGATGCGTGTTCCGGCAATGGTTAATCCCCATTCTGTGCGGATTATTATAGCTGTCTTGCTATTAGAAACTGGAGCCATATCTATCGCTTTCTTAATTGATATCTATATTTTACGAAGTGTGTAAGTATTCAGTGGTCAGCTTAAAATCAAGGTTTGCTTAATAATAGAATGATTTTAATAGTTTTGTAGAATGGGCATCAGGCGTGGAACAGGCATCTTGCCTGTTATCAATATTTTCGCGCGGGCAGGATGCCCACTCTACTGATAGTCATACTATCAGCCTTCTGAGTTAGGTCACAGGCTAGAAGCCTGTGCCACAAAACTGATGGGCTTTTTTTTGAGCTGATTGCTAATTGCTGATTACTTACAATATTTTTTATAAATGTTTTCTATTATATCTTACCCATTACTTATTATAACCCTTCCTGATTTCGTAATAAAAAAAATTGCCGAAATCCCTTGACAATAAATTAATTTATTTATATATTAATAGTATAAGCATTTTGAAGGAGTCATTACTGATGAGTCAAAAGTTTCCACCTAACTCTGATGAAAATCTCACCCCTGAAAACGAAGGTCGTAAACCGAAGAAAGCCAAGCTCGTTTTGATCGGTTCTCCTGAAAAGGTTCGCAAAACAATTAATGCCATTTATTCCATTAAGTATGCGAAACCGGAGGAGTGGAGCACTCCCAAACCGACAGAAAAACCTGGTGAGGTTATGACCTTTTTGATTCGATATTTTTACCTAGACTAGGATAGGATTTTGCCAGGGCGTGGCCCTGGCGACTATGAATCGTGAACGTTTTTTGTGGAGGGGTATAAATCAGGATGAAGGATGAGTTGGAATGTGGTTGCTTTCGAGCAGTTGCTGACTAATTCGATCAGAATGTATTAGCTCATCAGTAATGATTTAGAGTTGAGTGCAGCTCAGCTTTACAAGAGAATTCGGTCAAGATTTGGGGTTAACCAGAGCTTGACCGCTTTTTTTTGCTATAGTTAGAGGAATTATCTATAGCAATTAGATCTCCCATGAGGGACAAAGGGATCCCCCTAAATCCCCCTTATAAAGGGGGACTTTGAGGTTGATGACTGTACCTCATAAATTCAATAAACGCTATAATTTACGGATAATTAGTGATAAAAAACCTTCTTCCTTGAAACCTTACTTGTTTACTTCTGCCTTCTGCCTTCTGCCCTCTGCCTTCGATTCACGCCTAGTGAGTTCGTAGGGTGCGTTAGGGACGGGCTTGCACTTATGTTATGGGTCGCCAATGTTGGGAAAGTCCGTCCCGTAACGCACCACCGGGTCAAACAGTAAAAATGGGCATTGCTGAATGAAGGAATGAATGCGCGATAATCTGGTTTTATGAAAGCCCCCTAAATCCCCCAATTCTGGGGGACTTTAAGAGTTTTGTTCCCCCCAAAATTGGGGGGCTAGGGGGGCAAAACCATACCCAGAATCAGCAACGCCTAAAAATGAGATGCACCCCAGCAGCAACGTCTCTTAAGTTGTCTCATCTCAGCCATCCCAATTTGCCCACCCATTAGCAGCATATCCCTTTCAAATGGGGAGAAATGGAATTAGCGACAAAGTTCAGCCAAGGCAGATGTATCGGATACAATTTATGTAACGCTTTGTTGATTTTTTTTACCTTATATGTACTTTTATAAATAGTTACAAACTCCCTCGATTTCTTGTAACAGAGAACTATAATTACTATGATACCAGTTGGTTAAAGTTTGGGGTGCCATGTCGCGCTCCAGGAAGACGATGTAATCGACTGATATTGTTTTCTTCAAGGGTACAGGGGAAATAGAAAAAGCTATGCGGACTCATACCTATAAACCGAAATATTCTCACTCTACCTCTAGGACAATAGCTCAAAAAAAGAAAGACTCCAGACCGATTGGTTCTAGAAGAAGATTGGATGCAGAGGACAGGGATTGGAACGCGGAAGAGGCGGTTGGGGAATGGGGAAGTAGAATGGCTAATGTGATGCACTCCCTTGAAACCGGACAATACGTGCCCGACACAGGATGGTATGAAAAGGGGCTGCAAGCGAAGCTAACGATAGGACAGCCGGGAGATAAATACGAGCAAGAGGCAGATCGAGTAGCGTGTCAGGTAGTAAAGCAGATTAATTCTCCACAGATCGGAAGTAAAGAAGAGGAAGTGATCGGTACGCCACAACTCGAAATACAGAGGAAACCGTTAACAGGTGAAACAGATGCACCGAAAAATTTAGAAGGTTCAATAAAGGAAGCAAGAGGAAGGGGAAAACCACTGGATGACCAGATTAGAAGACCCCTAGAGCAGGCGATGGGAGCAGATTTTAGTGGGGTGCGGGTGCATACGGATGCTCAGTCGGATCTGTTGAATCAATCGATTCAGGCAAAGGCGTTTACGACGGGGCAGGATGTGTTTTTTCGGCAAGGGGAGTATCAGCTGGGGAGTCGTGGGGGGCAGGAGTTGATTGCCCATGAGTTGACCCATGTGGTGCAGCAGAATGGGGCGGCGGTGAGGCGATCCCCTTCACGACCGCAGCAGCTACAGCAACACCCATCCAAGGAAACTTATGCAGCATCAAGCGCCGATCTGTTAATCTCACAGACAGGCAACAAGACAGTACTGCAACCTTTTTGGATGCGCCTCACTCCTGACAAAGAACCGCATTGGGTTCACGACAAATACCAGATCCCCAAGGCATTGGAGAAAAGCACTTACCAGGAAAAGAAGACGGTCAATAAGGGAAAGTTGACGATACCAGGAAAAATGAAAGATGAGAAGAAGAAAAACTCCATTTTTGGTCCTAAAACCCAGGTATACAAGAAACTAAAAAATGTTAATATTCTCTGGGCAACTCTCGAGCAAATGGTAGATGCAATTGGCATTGAGAAAGTAGATGCAATCCTGGATGGGGATCGAAAATGGAGGGAAGACCAAAACACACCCTTACTGCTAAAACATTTGGATTCTTTTCAGCAGATAGACCTGAATGTGCTGAGTACCTTGATGAAACAACGTTATAAATTAACAGAAAGTTTTTTGAATGACCTGAGTCCCGAAGACATGAAAACCTATTTTTCCAATACGCCAGCTCAACAATTAGGACAGGTTACAGGGAAAGAATTTGCAAGTTTCGTTAGCATAGTACGCCAAGAGAAAGAGATGCCCCAGACAGAGATGTTGCCCCTCTCGCCTACTACCGGGCAAGGTGCTCATCATGTGAGCGAACACGGAGCCCAAAGCACAGAGCAACAAACGATCGAAAGGGCGGTAGCCTATGCGTATAAAATGGGCAATCTTAATGCGACGAAAGGTAATTGGGTGAGCCATGAGGTTCAAGATGCTGCTATGCGCTGGGCGCAAACCAAAATTGATCTTTGGGTCAATCAAGCCGATCAGGACAATCAGCGAAACACAACGGTGTTAGACAGTGTGCCTGTTCCCAATGGAATTTTTGGGCCAAAAGCTTTTAGAAAAAATGTTAGCTACGTAATTAGCAGCGGAGAATACAAGCATGGCAATGTGACTGGAAAGCAAGGAGCCGCTACTGCAGACGTCACGGGGGACTTCAGACTTAACAACCCCACTCAGGTCCTAGGGATCAAGGGGAAGTTTGAAGGCTCGGTTACTGGAAACATTGTCGGCGGAGCAATTCTTCCTGCCATGGAAATTAACTCACTGACCTTCAAAGGAAACGGAGAGGTAGATACAAACATTAATGCAACAACAATTCCAGGCAATCAGTTGAATGGAAAAATAACAGGCCTGACTAGATTTAAGAACGGTCATGTTAATATCCAGGCTGGACACACCGAGTTTTTTGATGGGACAGGGGAATTTGAGACCCCAATGGATGGCAATATCAATGCGGGGAACACTAATTGGAATGATATCCCCAGTAAGAGGGTTGGAGGTTATGTGGAAGCCCGTACGGGTAATCAGGAAGTAAGTGTTAACCCAACAGGTATAGGACGCCTAAAATCAAAGTTGTATAGAAAGGGATATTGGATTAGCAATATTGGTGTAACGTTTGAGGAGAATGAGAAGGATGGTTATTCCGATGGTGTAAGGAATTTAAGGAATACTGATCCCAAAGTAAATAAGCTCCAGGTGACCTTTGAGAATACAGCCCTGGGACAGCGACATCCCTTTGAACCCAGAACTTTACAAAACATTGTGCGAAATGCAAAGATCACTGCCAAACAGCAACATTATGTAAAAACTTCTGTCGCCGGACCTGCTCCGCAATCTATCGACGCTCCCCTGCTGAATGATTCAGTGATGGTCAAAGGAAACCTTGCGGATTTGCAAACGGCAAATCTGGTGCCAGCTGCCCTCGCTAATCTGGCTTCTATGAAACTTGAAGTCAGAAATGTCCAAAAAGTCACCACTTCGGTAGCACATGATATCAGAACAGGGTTTGCCGTCCCACAATTGAACCATTACCAGACCAGGTTAAATGACGAAATCTTGGAGTTTGACCTGCACAGCTTTTCCGCTCCACCATTACCGGTAGTTAATAATTTTAGGGTTCTTATGAAACTTAAGAATCAGGATCAGGCTACTTATTTACCATTCACCGCATATTAACCCTCTTTTATCATTCTGGGATAATTTCACGAATTAGCGCTGTTTCAGGCTAGGAAAAATCAAGCTTTGAGGCTAGAGCGACAGAAGAGGGTTAAGATGACATACACAGAGTTCATTACAGATATTTTGAAAAAGAATGGCTGGCCTTTTGAAGTGCTTTCGGACAATGGGGTCATTCAAACCTTGTATTCTACAGGGGAAATAGAACTGAACGGCTATATCCATATGCATGAAAGGAAAAGAATGGTGGTGTTCTATACGATTCATCCAAAACAGGCTCCAACAAATCGCCGTCACGATGTGTTGGAATATATTAATTGGGCAAATTTCAATATTTTTCATGGTTCCTTTGAAATGCACCCGATCAACGAAAGTCTTCGGTTCAAAACTTGTATCAATATAGGAATCGACCCTTTAACGCCTGATTTAGTGAGGCAACTGCTGATCGGAAATGTCATTGCTCATCTTCGATATGGAGTTGGCCTGGCGGCAATAATCGATGACGGGGCAAGCCTTGAAGATGCTTGTCGGAAGATGGAAAATGGATAAAAAAATATGGCTCTTCGGTACCTGTTATGCTAAACTAACTATCAAAATACCAACAAATTAAACTTCTTCGTTTAAAGTGCGATCGCCTTTGGCGCGGCTTCGCCGATCGCTCTTGTAGGGTGGGCAAATTGACCTGAAAACTGATCACTTGGTCAAACTTTCATAATTTGCCCACCCTACCCCTTTCAAACCGCTCAACCTTCTCGAAGCTTCTCAATTTCCTCTACAGGTAAGCCAGTCGTCTGACTAATCGTTTCATTATCTAACAGAGGCAAAAGTTGGCGTGCTATTTCTTCCTTAGCTTGTTTCTTACCTTGTTTCTCAGCAAAAATCGCTAGCCCTTGTTGGTCATGAATAAACATCTCTCTTTTTCCTAATTCCTCCAAATCCTTCCTACTTAAATTTGCCTCAGAAGCAATTCCAAATGCCTGTTGAAACTCAGGTTTTTCGGCCATTTGCGGTGGCACCGTTTCTAAGAAAGGCGCATTTTTTAAAAAATACATCCACAACTCATCGAGTTGCTCTAACTCCTCCAACTGTTTTTCAAACTTCGGTAGTTCCACAAACACTAACTGCAAGTGATTTTCGATGTAGTTGATGTTGGTAGTTTCTTCTCGTAACTTGAAATTAGAAATTACTTGATTATGCTCAGGAAACATGACAAAATCCGTAATCGTCAGAGCAATCACTGGTTTGAGATAACGATAGCCTTCTCCTTTACCTAACTGTAGAGAGTAAGCTTTAGTAGCATTGTATAAAACTCTTCTAGCAAAGGATTCTACCTGCAAAACCTGCATTTCAATAATCACCAAAGAACCATTCCTAAGTTTGGCCTTCACATCGAGGAAAGAGTCTTTGAGAATTGGAAGAGGAGAAGACTGATAAGGGTCAATAATTTCCAGGTCTTGAATCAGAGGTTGATTGTGGTAGACCAGAGCATTGAGAAAGCTAATCAGAATCGGTTTACTTTCCTGGGAGCCAAAGATTTTTTTGAAGGCAAAGTCGGTTTTGGGGCTGATAAATGTCATTACTTTACCAAAGGGAACAGGGAACAGGGAACAGGGAACAGGGAGTAGGGAGTAGGGAGTAGGGAACAGGGAACAGGGAACAGGGAACAGGGAATAGGGAATAGGGATCGCTGCATAAAGACAGTGCGATCGCTCTTGTAGTAGGGTGGGCAAAGGGACATGATTCGTGATCAAATGGCCTTTCTTTAATTATTTGCCCACCCTACTCCCTGTTAAGCATTTAGATTACAGCGGTTTGCAATTCATTTAGGTACTCTAATTATAGCAATTATTATACTCATGAGGTACAAATTTATGGGTTTTAGGGAGCAGGGAGCAGGGAGCAGGGAGCAGGGAGCAGGGAGCAGGGAGCAGGGAGCAGGGAGCAGGGAGCAGGGAGCATAGAAGAGGGAAGTCAGAAGAGCCAATAGTCAACAATTATGTGTACCTCATGAGTCCTATAAACGCTAGATAAGGGTCAACCGTCAACAAACTCCGGAATCTCTGGTGGCAACATTTGAGATACAGATAATAAACAATCGGGAAACTGTAACGGTGAAATTGTCTGATTCTTTACCAGAGTTACTTTACTTTTATACCCTTGCTCAGTTGGTTCTCGAAAAACATGCAATTGACGATTAGTTAAATCAACTACCCAATAATCAGCAATCTCTGCCTCTGCATAATGCTTAGCTTTCTGTTCACAATACCTCCTTAAGTTAGTATCGGCAACTTCAATAATCAAATAAATTTCTGATGGTGTGGGATGATGGCCTAGGTATCGCAGTTCATCTGGCATAACTACGGCTAGATCTGGTTGGGGTTCGGAGTAATTACTTAACTGAACTGGTAATTGTGTTTGAACTAACCCTTGCTGTCTTAAACGATTATCCAACACTCGGTGAATGATCCGAATTCCAGTTGCATGGGGAGGGGTGCATCTCACTTTTAAAATTCGGCAAAAACTACCACTAATATTACCACACTCCCATGGGTAGATTGGTAAATTTTTATGGCTCTTTCTGAATTATAGCACTATAGATTAAGGTTAGGACATTGATATATAGCATTTATTCTAGCTATGATGTACAGAGATTTTGTCTCCTTATTACCAATTCCCTATTCCCTGTTCCCTACTCCCTACTCCCTGCTGTATAAGCTATTGCTACACTCAATGCTCGTTCTAAATCTAGCAAAAAAATCGTTAATTTTTCTGCTTCCGTTTCCGTAGCGTGGCCTTTTGGCCATTGCGATACAGCGACATAATTTGCCATACCAAGGAGATAGCTTTGACTGTAAGAGTCTGGCAATTTCCGAATCGTTGATAAGGGTAAATCGATCATAGTTGGTAGCCTATCAACCGGTATGGCGCAGGCTTCTCCCCTAGGAGTTTTAACGATGATCAAAAAATCGCCAACACTGGATAAATCAATAGGATATTTTGTGACAGCAGCGGTTTTATCTAAACTTTGATCTAGGCTTAGCTTAGCTTTACTAGGTTTGACCAGTATTGGTTTTAAAGGCAGCAGCGTCAAGGTTCGATTGTCTAGATGAATTAATTTGTTATCTCGGTTACTCTCCCTAATGTTGCTGGGAAAATCCCTAACGTTTAAGACGACTGTCATTGGTAACGCTAACCAATACTTAGCGATTTTAAAGACAATAACTCGGACTTTTTTCATCTCCTTACTCCCGATTCCCGATTCCCTGTTCCCTGTTCTCTGTTCCCTTTGCTATATATAATTCATCCTTCATCCTTAACACGTTATTAATTGTTGCTAAAATCTCTTCATCTAAATACGGTTTAGTTAAATAAGCCATAGCCCCAAGTTCCGTAGCAAGTTGTTTGTATTTTTTTTGACTACGGGAGGTGAGCATAATAATAGGAAGATCAGCTAAAGCTGGCTCTTGATGACTAAGACTCAAAAGCTCAAGACCGTTTAACCGTGGCATTTCTAAATCACAGATGATCAGATCAATACCATGACTTTTGCGCAATAGTTCTATCGCCTCTAAACCATCTTTAGCTTGCACCACCTGGTTACCATTCCGTTCGAGAATTAGGCTTAAATTTTGTCGCTCAGTAATGGAATCATCGACGACTAAAAAGGTTTTAGAAAGGTTAGCATGAAGGTTAGCTGGTTGTTCGCGAAGCGTGGCCTTTTGGCCAAGGTTGGCAGGTTGAAGGTTGGCAGGTTGAAGGTTAGCAGGTTGAAGGTTAGCAGGTTGAAGGTTGGCAGGTTGAAGGTTGGCAGGTTGAAGGTTGGCAGGTTGAAGGTTAGCAGGTTGAAGGTTGGCAGGTTGAAGGTTGGCAGGTTGAAGGTTGGCAGGTTGAAGGTTATTGTTGGTTGCAGGTTGTCCATGATCAGGTTGTCTATGATCAGCTTTAAGCTTGTCTGGAGAACTTTCAACATTCAACCTGTTAACCTTCAACTCTGGAAAACCTTGGCCAATAGGCCACGCTTCGCGAACAATCTTCAACCTGCTAACTTTCAACTCTTCAGAACTTTCAACCTTCAACCTGCTAACTTTAGACAATGATGGCTGAGATTGAGGGAGCTGCTGTACATAGTTAAGTAACCCTGTACCGTCAATTACGAGAGTTAAACGACCATCGGCCAAAATACTGCAACCATAAACATAGGGAGGATATGCGATCGCATTAGGCAGCTGCTTGATCACCAGTTCTTGCTCTTCGAGTACTTGTTCTACTTCCAGCCCCACCCATCCTTCAGCGGTACCCATCAATAGGACAGGATTCATCTCTTGGGGTTTAGTGAGCAAGGGATTCCAAGCTGGTAGTGTCGATACCTGTTGGGATGAGTCTTCTAGTAAGGATGAAAGTTGGTAAATGGGGGTGCTATACTCATTCCCCCTGTGATGCCAATTCAGGATTTTTTGATCACTTACCATCTGGATTTGCTCAGATGCTGGCAACACTATCTGTTCAACGTCATTAGCCACAAACCCATAGACCCCCTGATTAGCTTGAACCACTAGCACCCTGGCATTTCTGAGGGCTTCTTGGATCTGCAAAGAAAAGGTCGTGCCAAGACCCGCCTGGGAGCGAACCTTTACCCTACCGTTAATCCGTTGCAGTTGGGAGCGCACCACATCTAGGCCAATACCTCGTCCAGAAAGCTCGTTAATTTGAGAAACAGTGGAAAATCCTGGCTGACACAGTAAGTCTAATAGCTGATTTGGCTCTGGTGATTGGCCGAGGGCTTCCAATTGCTCAATACTGAGCAGGTTTGTTTCCACGGCACGATTATAAATCTTTTCTAAGTCCAGTCCCTGACCATCATCTGTAACTTCAATGATGGTGCGATTTCCTTGATAGAAAGCACGAATTTCAATCTTACCGATGGCGGATTTACCCCTTTGTTGGCGAACCTCCGAGGATTCAATACCATGGTCGAAACCATTGCGGACTAGATGCAGTAAAGCATCATAGAGATGATCAGCAATGGTTTTATCAACTAGGACATTAGTCACACTGAGGGTGAATTCTGCTGACTTGTGATGGACATTAGACAACTGCTGCACCATGGAAGGAAAGGACTTAAGCAGATGTTCCAGAGGTATAGTCTGAGCCGATTGAAGAGTATCCCTCAGCTGAGTTGATAGACGCTGTTCTCGTTCCACACTAGCAGCAGCGGTAGTAGCTAATAGGCTCAGGTCTTCTGTAGCTTGAGTCAGTTGCAGGGTTTCTTCCCAAGCCGCATCCCACAGCTTAGAAATTTGCTGATTAGAGGAATGCTTCTTGAGCTGAGTACGCAGTTGAGTAAGGGTGTGGCGATGTTGCTTGAGCCAATTGGAGAGTTTTTCAACTACCCCTTGACAGTTTTCATCCTGCCATCCTAACTGGTTTTGGTTAATCAGTAGTTCCCCAACTAGGTGAGATAGGTGTTTAAGACTGTCTAAATCAACACGCACTGTGGCTGATGTCTTGATCGAGCCCTCTGCTAATGAAGGCACATCAGCCTCTGCAGACTCCCGATCGGGAGGAGACATTGATATTTGCTTGACTTCTTTTGCTGATTCAGGGTTAACCACTAACTCCGACTCTTGCTGAGGGTCAGTCTGAGGTTGGTTAAGATTGTCTGTTGCTACGGTTTCTGAAGATTCATCCAGAAATATAGTATCTGGAAATATACTATCTGGAGGTATACTATCTGGCTCAAGAGATTCCTCTTCAGGAAAGACTTGATTCGCTTGCTCTTGTGCAAGAGAAATATTACCAAAAGTTTCCTCAAGTAATTCATCAATATTTGTTGAAGGTTGAAAGTTATTGTTGGTTGAAGGTTCTTGGTTATTGTTGGTTGAAGGTTCTTGGTTAGTTTGGGTTGTTCGCGTAGCGTGGCCTTTTGGCCAAGGTTCTTGGTTAGTTTGGGTTGAAGGTTCTTGGTTAGCAGGTTGAAGGTTAGCAGGTTGAAGGTTAGTTTGGGTTGTTCGCGTAGCGTGGCCTTTTGGCCAAGGTTGAAGGTTTTCCAGACAACCTTCAACGTTCCAACCTTCAACATTCAACGATTGTGAACCTTGGCCTTTTGGCCACGCTTCGCGAACAACCTTCAACGATTGTGAACCTTGGCCTTTTGGCCACGCTTCGCGAACAACCTTCAACGATTGTGAACCTTGGCCTTTTGGCCACGCTTCGCGAACAACCTTCAACGATTGTGAACCTTCAACCGGACAACCTTCAACCTGTAACTCTTCTTGTGATCCAGCTAATTGTTGAAGGGCGAGGCTGGGGTTTCCTCCACGAGTGCGATCGCCTGCTAAGACAGCGGTATGAGCTTCCTGGAAATTCGTTAAGGCAATCTTGGCAATTGCCATCACCTGTTCAGGGTTAGCGTCAAGGGCTTTTAAGGTGTTTTCGGCAATTGCTTTAAACCCTGGTAAGTTCAAGGATTCCCCTAACCCTACAAATATTTCAGCTTGTTCTCGCAAGGTCTCAGCAATCTCTATCAGCGTAGCCTTGTCATGATCAGGGGTTGGAGGTTCAAGGTTAGTTTCGGTTGAAGGTTCAAGGTTAGCAGGTTGAAGGTTAGTTTGGGTTGAAGGTTGTTCGCGTAGCGTGGCCAAAAGGCCAAGGTTAGCAGGTTGAAGGTTAGTGTTGGTTGTTCGCGAAGCGTGGCCAATAGGCCAAGGTTCAAGGTGGTTTGGTTGTTCGCCCAAGGCGTTCGAGTAGGGTAGGTTAGTTTTGGTTGAAGGTTCAAGGTTAATTTCGGTGGCAGGTTCAAGGTTGTCTGGAAAACTTTCAACATCCAACCTGCCAACCTGTAACCCTTCAGAACCTTCAACATCCAACCTGCCAACCTGTAACCCTTCAGAACCTTCAACATCCAACCTGCCAACCTGTAACTCAGAAGAACCTTCAACGTTCCAACCTTCAACCTGTAACCCTTCAGAACTTCCAACCTTCAACAAGGAAGCTAGGTGATCGATGCGTTGTTTGACTCCTACTTCAAAGATAGATTGGACAATATCAAACCCAAGTTCTGCTGATGTGGGTAGAGAGGCTTGATAGTCAAAGCAATCTCCTAATTTAGCTTGCAGTTTAGCAAACACCCCTGCAGCTCGGTTGATAATCTCAGTATTCTTGCTCAACTCCCCAGTCATTTCAGCAGTCAGTGCCATCCTGAGGCACTGATATCCCTCAAACAGTAGTGTTTCTAGTTCTGTATCAATGGTTGCCTCAGGGGCTAACATTGCCCGGAAGACATCTTCGAGATAATGTGCTACACTTTTTATGGTTTCTTGCCGGACATTAGCAGCTGCGCCTTTCAGGGTATGAGTGGCTCGCATTAAGTCATAAAGTTGGTTTTTTGGCTTGTCCGGTGTTAAAGCCAGCAAATGTTGTTCAATAACTTGCAGCAAGTCCTGGGCTTCCCCAAGAAAGTATTGATAGGTTTCTGGATCAATAGTTGACATTTTTTTAGGGAGTAGGGAGTAGGGAGTAGGGAGTAGGGAGTAGGGATAAGAAACTTGAATTTAACTCACAGTTGCTGATATGACTTTTCACACTCCAACCTACCAAACTCCCCATACTACTCGCGCCCAGGTTCCAAACTCCCCACCCATAGCGCTATAACTAGTTAACAGTAAACTGCTCAACAGCTGCCTGTAGCTTTTCGATGGTGGTGAGGGATTCCTTGAAGGACTCCCAAAGCTGGGCAGAGTCTTCAGAGGTATTGGTGGATATGGCGGCAACTTCTTTCATGGTTTGGGTCACCGATTGTGATTGTTCGAGTTGGGCTAGGGTTACCTGGGTAATCCCTGCAACTAACTGGCTAATCTCAGCAGTAGCTGATGCGATCGCATTTAGATTCCCCTTGCTTTCTTCTACCAATTCTGTGCCAGTATTAACCTGAGCGATCGCGACTTCGGTCACTTTAATCACCTCTCTAGTCTGAGTGCGGATTTCAGCAACTAAATTAGAAATTTCCGTAGTTGCCTTGGCCGACTGTCGAGCTAAGGAACGCACCTCATCAGCTACCACCGCAAAACCTTTACCATACTCCCCAGCTCGGGTGGCTTCGATAGCAGCATTAAGGGAGAGTAGCTGGGTCTGGGTAGCAAAATCACTAATCAAATTCAATACCCGGTCAACATTTTGCGAGTATTGACTTAACTGTCTAATTTGATGGCTGGCTTCCTCCACACTGTCCCGAATTCCTAGAATTCCTTCCACCGTGCGGTTCATAGCTGTCTCCCCCGATGCTACTTTTTGGTTTGCCTCTTGCACAGCTCGGTCGATGGATTGGGCGCTAGTGGTTACAGCTTGGGTAGAGTTAACCATGCTCTGGATTTGATCCATGGCTTGGGTCAACTCCTGACACTGATGCTGGGCTTCTTCAGAAAGTTTAGTAATTGCTGCTTCACTCTCTGTAGCAGTTTCAGCGACTTTCACAGAAGCTGAGAGTACCTCGATCACAATTTGCCGTAAACTCTGAATGGTGTTGTTGTAAGCATCTGCAATAGTCCCAAGTTCATCATTGGTAATCGGAGCTCTAACGGTCAAGTCACCGTCTAGAGCAGGTCGGACAGCTGTGAGCAAATCAATAGCACGCTGTTGGAATAATTCCCTAGCCTCCTTTTCCTGTGATGCTAATTCTGCTAGTTTTTGGGATTGCGTCCGCAATTGTTCCAAATACTCAGCTCGCTGCAACGGTACACTCATCTGAGCGGCAATCTGAAGCATCCAATTAATCTCTTCCGTTTGCCAATCCCTAGGCTCAGAATTTTGATAAGCAGCCAGTAAACCCCAAAGTGTATCCCCTTGGAAAATCGGCACAATAGTATAGGATCTGGCCTGATATCGCTCTAGCTGCTCGATATAACAACTTGAAAAATCCCCTTCGTAGATATCACTAACCACCCAGAAGGGTTTCTCTTCCCTAGAGAGATTGCCTTGGATGCTTTGTAGATAGCTATCTCGGATGGTTGGAGCTTCCTGGCTAAACTGCTCAGGGGTATTTCCAGCCACCGTTTTCACGATACATTCACTAATATTTTTGTTGATGAGGGGATTATTAGTCTGTTCCTGGATTAGGGAGATCCAGCCACTGGCCACAGACTCAGCCACAAAGGAGCCACTCCAATCGGAATTGAAGCGATATATCGTAACACGGTCAACCCCTAAGAGTTTACGAACTTCGTTGGTAGTCACATTAAAAATAGTGCGCAAGTCTTGGGATTGTTGAATTTTATCCGTGACCTTAGTCAGTACTCGTTCCCGTTCTGCTGCTTGATGTAATTCCTCAGACTTTAACCGCTGTGCCTCCAGTAGCTCAGCGTGTTGCAATGCTACTTCTAACTCAGCTGCAATCTCCAGCATCCAGCTAACCTCTGACTCCTGCCATTGCCTGAGATCAGAGTTTTGATAGGTAGCCAATAATCCCCAGAGTTTTTCATTCTGGTAAATAGCTACAATCACATAAGCTTTGGCCTGATAACTTTCTAGCACTTGAAGATAACAAGGGGTGAAATCCTGATTGTAGATATCCTCCACCACCCGGTAGGTTTCCCCCCTACTATAGGAACCCCCCTGGGTTTCTTGAAGATAAGTATCGACCTGGTTAATCGGTTGAGTAGCCAATTGTTGGATGCTGCATTCGCTGATATCAGCCCTGAGGGTGGGGTTATTAGTCTGGCTCTGAAGCAGAGAAATCCAGCCTCCAGCCACAGACTCTGCTACAAATTCACCACTCCAATCACGATTAAAGCGATAGATAACGGCTCGGTCAGTATTGAGCAGCTGTCGCACTTCTTGAGTGGTGGTCTGGAAAATAGTCTTGATATCCAGAGAACGGCGGATTTTGTTAATCACTTTCGCCACAGTTGCTTCCCGCGCCTGCTGCTGTTGCAACTGAGTGCGTAACTCGTGGTTAGCTAGGTGAAGGGATAGTTCTGTGGCAATAGTCTGAAAGGAATTAATCTGTTGTGGAGTCCAGGATGGGACCGACCTGTCGTGGTTTGTCTGTACCTGGCATTGCTGCAGGACCAACAAACCCCAAGCTTTCCCCGATACGGGCAAGCATAAGCTCAGACTTGATTGAACTTGAAATTTATCCAGCAGCTGGAGTTGATAGGGAGTGAGGGAATCATTGCTGACGTGATCGATAATTACCCTTGACTGCTGCAAATACTCTGTGGACAAGTCAGACCCAAAAGCAGTAGCATCTAGAGTTTCCCCCACCGAAGGAGTCCACCCCCGTTCTACTGCTTCTGCCAAAACTATTCCGGTGCGAGCAGAATTGAAGCGATAAATTAACACCCGCTCGGCAAGGCTTAGATGTTGAACCCCATTGACTGTATTGTTTAGTAAGGTTTCCCAGTCCCCAGCTTCACTCATTAATCTGCTCAGCTCTAACAATTTTTCATGCTGGGCTTGGAACTGTTGTTGGAGTGCGTCTTCGTAGCTAAGCTTCAATTGCTGAATTTCCAGATTCACCCCTGCCGTAAACTGCTCAACCTCCTGACTAAAGGATTCAAATTGCTCCAAATTTTTTTTCAGGTCTAACTTATCTACCCTTCGGCGTTGCTCTAGATCAGTTTTCAGCCTGTCTAGGCTAGCGTTAAATCCCTCTAGGTTGGGGCGAGCAGAGTTAAAAAAATGCGGAGTATTCTCCTTGAGAAGATTGTGATTTTCTAATAGCAGTTCTGAATCATTATCATCCCATTGTGATTCTGACATCTGTCTAGAGTCGTAAATTTTACTTATACTTCATACTTTATATCAAGTGCTGCTTGCACAATTCGTTGGGCATCTAAGACAATACTACTGGCTTCGGGAATATAAGCTTTGACAAAGTGTCCAAATCTGAGGGGTAATAATCGATCAGGGGGTTGTAAGTTTTCCCAATGGTGCTGTTCTATTTCTTCCACTTGTGAAACCACCAGTCCCAGCAGTTTGCTGTTGACTTGAAGTACGATTACCATGATTTTTGTCCTCGGCATGTCCTTGGGTTGCCAAAGACCAGGAAATCCTAGCAGAGAGTTTAGATCTAACAACCACAGCATTTCACCACGCCAGTTGTAAATCCCAATCACACTATCGGCAGTATGGGGAATGGGCAAAATTTCAGGAACCGACACATTCAGAATTGCTTGGATGCAGTTTACCTGTAACAAAGCCCCATTGCCAGACCCTACTTGGAATCGCAAAAATTTCTCCTGGGGGGGAAGTTCGGCATCAACACTGACCTTAACGGAGGTAGCCAGAGGTAATTGAGATTGATTCCCCTGGAAATTCTGTTCATTTTTCTGCCAGGAGACAGGATAATCGACTTGATTAGTTCTTACCGTTGAGCCTGACTCTAGCCAAGTAGATAAGTCGAGCACCACCGGAATGCTTTCTAGTTTAATTTGTTTGCGCCATGCTGGTTGTTTCTC
This sequence comes from Moorena sp. SIO4G3, assembly GCF_010692305.1. Classification (NCBI taxonomy): domain Bacteria; kingdom Bacillati; phylum Cyanobacteriota; class Cyanophyceae; order Coleofasciculales; family Coleofasciculaceae; genus Moorena; species Moorena sp. SIO4G3. Next base: position 19,826 of record NZ_JAAHIG010000099.1, read on the forward strand.
GGTTAGGCTACGCCCCAAAATTTTGACGGTATGAATTGAGTTGGGTTTTAGCTTGCTGATTGTGTGGTAGATAAATCTTACCACGGCTCCTGGTAAGGGAGCGGGGTCTGCTTCGAGTAAAACCAATAAACAGCTATCGTGAAGTTTAACTTTAGCTATAATACCTTCGTGCTGAAGTTTATGATTCAGCATGGCAGCGATGACGTTTGGGTTTCCTTGTTTAGCTAATTGTAAAATTTTGCTTGTCTTAGGATACTGCTCTTTGCTCATCAAACCAAGTTACTATCCAAATCCTCAGAAATTTATGATACATATAATTCCAAGGTATTTAATCGCTTGATTTGTAATAATTTTTAATTTTGGTTAGAGTGACTGCTCACGTTTTTAGAATTGCGTGAATTTATGGGCCAGTCAATAACCCCACCCTAACAGGATGGGGCTTGGTAGACAACCAACTACCGTGATTGACGCTTACCATTGAGCCGAATCCTGGTAAGAACTTCCAGATGCTTCCCCAGTCTGGATCTCTTTAAAACTGTGTTGTCAGTTGCTGCTTTGGGCAGGACATCTTGGATTCGGTGGTCAAGGGGACAGGGTAACCTAAATACTTTTCTCGTGAGGTTTATCACCATGTTACGAGTTCCAGTAATTTCACCTGATGGCAAACCATTAATGCCGACAAAAGCTTCTCGCGCTCGCCGCTGGCTGCTATGCGGTCTTGCCGTTGTTTATCCAAACGATCTAAATGTTTTTGCTGTTCAGCTAGTTAATCAACCATCTGGAAATCAAACCCAGGATATTGCCATTGGTATTGACCCCGGAAAGATGTTTTCTGGTATGGCTGTTCAGTCAAGTAAAATCACTCTTTGGACAGGACATCTGATCTTGCCTTACAAGAAAGTTCGAGAACGCATGGATACTCGGCGAATGATGCGAAAAACTCGTAGAAGTCGTCGAATAGATCGCAAGGTTGCTTACTCACAAAGGTCTCATCGGCAAAAACGATTCTCAAACCGTAGAGTAAAAAGGGTTCCCCCTTCAATTAGGGCAAACCGTCAACTAGAAAATCGGGTAACAAAAGAGCTTTGTTTTTTGTATCCAGTAAATGTCATCGTCTATGAAGTGGTCAAGGCAAGAGGGAGCAAAGGGTTTTCTCCTGTGATGATAGGCCAGTATTGGGCAATCTCTCAGTTGGAGCAAATAGCCCCAGTAATTCAAAAACAAGGCTGGGAGACCGCTTTAAAAAGAGAGGCATTAGGACTAATAAAAGACAAAACTGACAAAAGTCAGCAAACAGTTAATACCCATGCAGTAGATGGAATAGCCCTAGCTGCTACTCATTTTTTTCGACGCAAAAATTATTATCACCGCAACGGAAAACTGAGTGTTCCAAAAAACTGTGATGTAACTAATGCTGTGTTTTCAGTCATTAGACGAGCCCCCATAAGTCGTCGCCAGTTGCATCTATTGCAGTTTTCTAAGGGTGGGAAACGACGTAAATACGGTGGGACAACCACTAGCCATGGTTTTCGCAAAGGAGACTATGTTGAGGCGGTTAAGGCTGGGAAACAAGCACGAGGTTGGGTGAGCGGTGAGACAGTAAGGCAAGTTTCTGTTAGCGATGTTAACTGGAAAAGAATTGGACAATTTACTGCCCGAAAAGTCCGACTTCTAAAACGTTCAACGGGATTAATTGTAAACCACTAATTGGAGGCGCGGCTTTCCTCCCCACCAAAAGAGAAGGATGGGGTATCCAGCCGCGAAGATTTGATGAAAACCAAGGTTGAATCTACCTCTAATAGCTTGAGTGCTAAGCTAGTACGCTACGGTCACGAAAAATTTACTGGCCGACTGGATCTGAAGGTGTCAACTGCTCAGCAATGGAGCCTCTACTTGAGCTATGGGCGTTTGGTATGGGCATCTGGCAGTGTTCATCCCACTAGGCGTTGGCGTCGGCAGATAATCTATCATTGTCCTGAGATTAATCCTAATCGGATTGCCCTCAAAAAGATAGAGCCAGGGTCCTGTTGGGACTACCAGTTGATGGTGCTGTTAGCACGGAAGCGAATGATCAACCCCCAACAGACTGTAGTTGTAATTCAAGGCATTGTGGCAGAAATATTATTTGATATCCTCCAGAGCCTAACCTTAGTTTCTCGGGAGCAAACCCTAATTCAACCCAGTAATGGTTCTGTCTCGTCAAACACCATGGAAACTAGGGTCAACAAGCCTGACAATTTCTTGCTCAATGCCCAGTTGGGAGTACGTCCCTCTATGCAGGGTATTTTGCCACAAACGTGGATGTTAGAGGTAGAAGCAACTATCAAGCAAGTTCAACAGGTCTGGCAGCAGTGGTCAGAAATGGGTTTGGAGGATGTTTCTCCTGACTTAGCACCGGTGCTGTTGCAAAAGTCGGCTTTGCAACAGCAAACCTCAGTGGCAACCTACAAAAATCTGGTAAGCCTAATCAACGGTAAGCGCACCCTGCGAGATATAGCAGCCCTGCTTAAACGAGATGTGTTACTGCTGACGCGATCGCTAAACCCTTATATTAAGAAACAACTGATTGAACTAGTAGAAGTGCCTGACTTGATCGCTCCCAACTTTGTAGATCTCCCCGGCAAGGCAGGCACTAGTACCCAAAAATCCCAAACCCAAAAAGCCACAACCCAAAAATCCCAAACCCAAAAATCCCAGAAGAAGTCTGATCAGGCATTAATAGCCTGTATTGATGATCACCCCCAAACCTGTAAAATTATGAAGGACGTGATTCAATCAGCAGGTTATCGATTTTTAGGAATCCAAGACTCTATCAAAGCTCTACCGTTGCTACTCAAACATAAGCCAGATTTAATATTCTTGGATTTGGTAATGCCAATTGTTAATGGCTACGAAATGTGCGCCCAGATCCGCCGGGTGTCAATGTTTGCCAATACACCAGTGATTATTTTGACGGCTAAAGATGGTATTGTAGACCGGGTAAGAGCCAGAATCGTTGGAGCCACTGATTTCCTTAGCAAACCAATCGACAATCAAAAAGTAGTGGCAACGGTGCGCAAGTATCATACAACGTCGCCCACCAAGACCAATCCAGTTTAAAAAGGCGAGACTCTGGACGTGAAGCAAGAGTCTAGAGGTGGGGGAAATCAAGGATTTTACAATGGTTTTCGGTTAACAGTCAACGGTTAACCGTCCACAAACAATAACTATTGAATAAGCTCCTCTAGGGTACACAGCAGTTCTTCTGGATTCACTGGTTTAGCTAAGTAGGCATCAGCCCCCAGCATCTTTCCCCAAATTTTGTCCACCTCAGTACCTTTGGTGGAGCAAATCACCACAGGAATCTCGCTAGTGTGAGGATTCACTTTCAGGGCTCGACAAAACTCAAAACCACTTTGACCAGGCAAAATTACATCTAAAACTACTAAATCTGGCCTATGGTGAGATAATTTTTCCCGAGCCTCCTCAACGCTAGCCACGCCAGTAACCCCCAAACCCGCTTGTTGCAAACAGCGAGTTAGGTACTGTCTTTCTGTTACGCTATCTTCTACCACCAAAACAGTTTTCATATCTTATAGTATAGCACCTTATACAGAAAGTTTATTAATGGCAAGGGTAGAATCACTGAATCAGATCAGGGTTTACCTGGCGCTATAGTTAGTGAAATCAGGGTCAACTCAGCTGATCTACCAAAGGGCGTTAGATCATTCCCTGGTGACCAGAGCAGGGGAGCTTCGGAGCTTCGGAGCTTCGGAGCAGGGGAGTTTCGGAGCTTCGGAGTAGGAAATAAGGAATCGGGAACACAGGAGTAAATTAAGAGATTTTTAAAGGTCAGCAATCAAGAATTTTAAAGACTGACAAATTTATTTATATAAAATGTATAGATATAGCAAAAAAAAATTTTTTTAAATAAAATTTCCCCTATGGGATTACAACAAATAATAAGAGATTAGCCATAATAAATCCTGAAACGATAAGCTGCAATCGGAGGATAAGCTGTTGAAACTTGCAAATGTATATTTTTGATATAGATAAAAACAATGCAAAAATATATTCTATTAACAGTTTTTTTTATTTAATCAAAGTAAAATAAAATGCCTTTTAGATTAGTAGCTTATGTTCAAATCAGGTAATTATAATTAAAAAACTATAATCTGTGAAGCGTGACTATTAAATATTAATAGAAACTTCACACTATAAAACTCACAATATTATCACAAACTTAGCCTAACCTTGAAAAGCCTGATTCAAGAAGCCTTCTTGGGCTGTTTACATAGCAGTAACACACAGGAGAGTTTTTTTAGTCAACCAGCTCGGGTTCCAAAAATCGGATTCATAAAATGATCAGCTAGGGCTGATAAGTACATAGAAAGTTAAAAACAGTACTAGTCATGATAGTGAAGCACCATTACCCACTTGCCCACTGGTCAATGAGCCAAAGCCAGCCTCTGATTGATCTAGGCTTGCTAGAACAACTGCGGGTCAGCAATCGAGAGGATTAACAATGGTGGTTTATGTATCAGGGCGCATCCAGCCGATAAGCAGTCATAGCAGCTACTGGGAGTTTAATTGGTTAGTTAAAAGTCAGTTAAAATTCACCCATGTAGACTCTCGTATCCTGGTTTGCGATCGCTGCATTGGTGTTGCTCAACTATGGCAGCCAAAGGCAGGGCAGCTGGGGAAAAAGACTCCTGTGGATGAAACCCTAAGAAACCTAATTGAAGAAGTATCCCGCTACCGGGACCCAAGTCCTGAGCGGCAGAAAGCCTTGAATCGTTTCCTGATCGTTGTTCAAAATCTACCTGGCATTTACAAATCTTCCCACGTAGACTATCTAGAGGCGTTAAATCGAACCTGGGAATGGGTCATCCGCAATCTGTACCAGTTTGAGCCAAGTTCAACCTCCGTTGAAAAAAGCTTAGTAACCTGGATCAACGGATATTTACGCTGGCGCATCCGAGATTTATATATTTCAGATAGTAACTATCCAAAGATTAGCACTAATCAACCGATCGGTAACAGTGAGGAGGATTCAAGGACTCTAGAAGACCGATTGCCAGACCCTAAACCTTGCTTGAGTAAACTGGATGATTACATTGAAGCAATCCAGACAGCTGAACGCCAGCGTCTAAGTCAAGGGATTCTCGCAGAAATTAAAAACGATCCAGATGGGAAACTAATCGGTTGTCATCCCCGCAACTATCCCGAATGTCATTGTCAGCTATTAGCAATCCGGTTGCTAGTACAAGAACCACCCCATAGAATTGCTGACATTGCTAGAGAATTTAAGGCTAACCAACAAACTCTCTACTCTCACTGGAAGAAAAAATGCCTGCCGAAACTGCAAGATATTGGTAAAACGTTTGGACATCAACCATGACTATTACAGAATCAACTAACATTAAGGTTTCTCTTAGCCCATACGCTCATAGTTATGCAGCACAGTTTGCTGCTGAACAAAGCACCCCTCGCAAGGGAAAACACGTCTATTTAAATACTTTAGCAGTTTATGCTATTAACAACTATTTAAAATGGCTCAATATTCCCAGTAATCTTGCTCAAAGTGATTGTTGGAATCCGGGTTTGAGAGCATTGTTTGATGTAGCTGATTTGGTTTTGCCCAACATTGGTAAATTGGAATGTCGTCCAGTGCTACCAGGTCAGTCAACCTTGAATGTGCCACTAGAAGTGACCGAAGACCGGATTGGCTATGTGGCAGTGCAGTTCAGTGAGCAATTAGACCAGGTAGAGTTATTGGGATTTGCTCCGTATGATGCGATCGCTAAATCCCTAGACCCTTTACCCCTAGAACAGCTTGAATCTCTCGATACACTAATTGACAAGATTGATTGGATTAAGAAATCGGTGAGAATAAGCCAATGGTTTGAAGAAATATTTCAGGCAGATTGGCAACCACCAACATCACTTTTACCTCAGTATAGGTACAGGTCTAGTTTCAAAACGGTTACTGCCTTCAGAGGATCTGAGTTAGGTCTCAAGCGGCGCTCCATGCAAGAACCGAAGATAGAGGCTTTAAGGGGTAATGACAGATCAACCATGCGAGCCAAGCTAATGGACTTAGCTGGTCAAGGAGTAGTCCTGCTGCTGCAAGTGAATTTCCAACCTCCTGATACTGAAGATATCGATATTTTTATGAGGCTATATCCTGCGGGTGATTCAATGTATTTACCACCAGATTTGCAGGTGAATTTACTCGATGAATCGGGAAATTCTTGTATGAAAGCTCAAGCTGGACAAACTAACGACAAGATTCAAATTGATTTCAGTTGCCAACCAGAGGAACGATTTAGTGTCAGATTAAAATTGGGAGATATAAGTATCACCGAAAAATTTATAATTTAGGTAAGCTATCAGCTATAGCGCGATTAGCGCTACAGATGGTGCTATCAGCTATCAGCTATCAGCTATAGCGCGATTAGCGCTACAGATGGTGCTATCAGCTATCAGCTATCAGCTATAGCGCGATTAGCGCTACGCGCACGCGTGCGCGTTCAGCTATCAGGGATTAGCGCTACAGATGGTGCTACAGATGGTGCTTGTGAAGTACCCCAACCTGCTTCGCTGAGGTTGGGGCTTCCAATTCTCAGGTCAACTCAGGGACGGTTTTATTCGTCAATAGGGCTTCCCGCGCGCGTCCCCGACGCCTCAACCAGAGGCGCGCGCCTGCTGGAATTGGTCTTACTC